>JAWSVH010000248.1:0-1642 GCA_033852015.1 Desulfobacula sp. | reverse complement strand
CTCAATATCAAATTCGGCTCTATTTTAACCAAGTTGCCTTGGCTTTTAATAATCAGCTTGTATGTATAATCCGTATTTTTTATTTTTAACTTCTGAATCTGACACCGGGGAAATAAGCGTTTAACTTTATCTGAAATCCTGCTTAGTGCATTTGTAATATCCTTTAAAGTTTCATCCCTTGGCTTAACTGGAAGAAATGTTAAATCGATATCAACTGATAACCGCGGCAGATTCAAATAAAAAAAATTCAAAGCAGTCCCACCTTTTAGGGCAAAGTCTTTTTCCTGCCCCACTATTGGAAGAATGGACAGCATTAATTTGGCCTGCTCAAAATATTTGTTCATTTTCATGGGATATCCGTTAAGCTGATACTATTTATTTCATCTGGGACTGTTATTTGATATTTTTTATTTAGAATCCCATTGGCTGCAACCTGTCGTTTCCCTTTTCCCAGATCAATATTTTTTATATCCAATTTCTGAAACCAGGGCATATTATATGTGTCCGCAAAATAGAGGAATAATCGTTTTGCTTTTATTGAACTACAGCTTTCAAGAAGAGTTTGCACGTATTCACATCGCAAGGATAAAAGACTCTCCATAAAATGACCAGCCTCTTCAAACGAATGATAATTCGGAACCAGGGCACACAGCTCAAACATAGCACGCTCGGGAGCAGCCCCTTTTATTTCAAAATTGCCCGTATTAAAATGCATTAATCCAAAATCTGGTTGTGATTGGAAAATATTTAGCCTTTTAAAACACAATTCATCTTCCCATGGATGTTTTATGAACCAGGTTGGCAATTGAATTTTTTCCGACGCAAAAAGATATACTTTTGCTGTTTGCCCCAATTGGAGATTATGTCCGAATCCAGATAATTCCAAAGCAGTTTTCCCACCAGCGTGCACACAAAGATTTAACTGATTCTGAACAGCATACAATCCCCCTCGCCAATCAACAGTGTCGCCATATTGAATATATGCGCCACTTCCTATTTTAGTTACCCAAGGTGCTTTTTGGTAATAATCTAAGAGCTGCTGATATCCGCCATGATCTCGAAACCATGCCAATGTACCCACGGTTCCTTTGGGCCAATTCCGAAGGATTCGGTTTAATATATTTCTATTTTCACCAGTCATATTTGTGATTATAAGTTAACGCTAAACTAAATTCAAGTAGGTAGTTTAATATTATTATGATTTAACAAGTTATACTTGTGATTTGTTAACATTTCTATCAGGACCTTCGGCAATAACTGAACAGGTTGTAAGATGCTTTTAATAGTGAATAGTATTAGTCTAAATCAAGAATCTTCCTATGATGCTTTGCAAAATAGTGGCATTTGTCTTTCAATTTCTTAATGTCATTTGGTTGATTTACATCGATTATTTCGAGATATAGCATCAATTCACCAATTAGTTCGGAACCTGTTGTCCAAACACCGTGAAGAAGGTTATCAAGTTTTTTAGACTCTGTTTCATATCCATGAAGTTGGAACAATTCGATTAGTTTCTCCACGGCTGTGTAAAATTCCTCTGTGGTTTTATATGGTTTTTTTATAAACATATTTTAACTACCTAACATCACCGGTAAAATCCGGTGCATGTAGATTGTTGAGCATTTTTCAAACAAGTAGCTTA
>JAWSVH010000247.1:0-5431 GCA_033852015.1 Desulfobacula sp. | reverse complement strand
TTCTTGTCGGATGCCGCAGTTTGCGTAGGGCTTTTGCTTCAATCTGCCGTATACGCTCACGGGTTACTGTAAAATCTTTTCCAACCTCTTCTAAGGTATGATCTGATTTTTCACCAATACCAAACCGCATTCGAAGAACTTTTTCCTCTCTTGGTGTTAAGGTCGCAAGAATTTTTCGAGTCTGCTCAGCCAAACTGAAATCAATAGCAGCTTCAGATGGAATAGCAAATTTCTTATCTTCTATAAAATCACCCAAGTGACTATCTTCTTCTTCTCCAATTGGAGTTTCAAGAGAAATAGGCTCTTTTGCAATTTTTAATACCCGCCGAACTTTTTCTATTGGAATCTCCATCTTTTCTGCAATTTCTTCCGGTGAAGGTTCCTTACCCATTTCCTGTACCAGGTATCGAGATGTCCTAATCAATTTATTAATGGTCTCAATCATATGAACCGGAATTCTTATGGTCCTAGCCTGATCCGCAATCGCTCTTGTAATCGCCTGTCTAATCCACCAGGTAGCATAGGTAGAAAATTTATACCCTCGTCTGTATTCAAACTTATCTACAGCCTTCATAAGGCCGATATTGCCTTCCTGAATTAAATCAAGAAATTGTAGGCCTCTATTGGTATATTTTTTTGCAATACTAACGACCAACCTTAAGTTAGCCCGGACCAATTCCCGCTTTGCATAATCCGCATTTCTTCGACCTTTATCAATGGATTTAGTGATCTGTTTCAAAAACAGAGCATCTCCTTTGATTTCATTTTTTCTCAAAGCGACCTGAGTTTGAACCGAACAGATATCCTGGTATAAAATTTTTGCCCGTTCTTCGGTAATACGACTACGAGACTGAGCCCATTGAGCAAATGAATCTTCTTGACTTACCTTATCTAACATGGTCTTGGCTTTAACATGAAATGTTGCTGCACATCTAGTCATCAAGGCATCAATTCGTTCAAACCAGATAATGGTATTTCGAATACTTTTTTCGATATTATCAATAACATTGGATTCAAAACGCCACTGTTTTAATTGCTCAAAAATATTCTCAGTACTATCAAAAATCTCTTGGGCCAATATCTGGTGTTTTCTCGTATTCTTCTTGATCAAGAGCAACTCGTCTCTTTTTTCCTGATTTTCCTCATGAATTTTTCGAATAATATCTAAAGAATTTAAAAATTTCTCCTGTTTGGAAACCTCATCAACTACGCCATCGCCTTCATCCACGTCTCTCAAAACATGCTTGGGCCGCATGGATTTACCTTCCATCTTCTCACCGTACATAAAGATAGTGAGTAACGACAAAGGACAATCAAGCATGGATCTTAAAATATCTCGTTCTCCACGCTCAATTTTCTTAGCAATTTCAATTTCACCTTCTCGACTGAGTAGAGTGACCATCCCCATCTCTTTAAGGTACATTTTCACAGGGTCAGTGACTGCACCAAATTCCACGTCAGCACGTTCTTTTTTGGGCGAAAAAAGACCTTTTATGTCAATTTTTTTATCCGAGTCTTTATCCTTACCCTCTTCTTTTTTAGCTGCTGCCTTGGCTGTTTTTTTGGCTGGTGTCTTTTTTTTGGTCTTTTTAGTTTTTTCTTTCTGTTTATCCACAAGCTTTATTCCAAGCTCTTTAAACTGCACAACAATATCTTCGATTTGATCCAATGATCCTAAATTATCCGCTATTGCTTCATTAATTTCGGCAAAAGAGAGAGAACCCGTTTTTTTCCCTTTTTCAATCAATTTCTGTAATATCTGTTTTTCGATCACCACATTCTCTCCAGACTTATTTGTCTTACCTGCCATAAAATGCCTCCCAAAGGCTTAAAGTTGTTTACCGATCATGCAATTGCCGAATCTGTTCCTGCTTTTTTTTTAAAAGCTCCATCAGTTCGGAATCACAGCCCTTTTCCGCACTTATTATTTTACTTGTTAATGTGTTTTCCTGTTTGGTTCTTACCCTGATAATACGGTTGATAATCGACAATGCTGTTTCATGAATATCCTCCCGCTCATACCCAAAATCATCCATTGCAAAAGAAGCTACTAGTTGTTGGTCCTCATCTGTTTTCATGCTTGACATGACATTGGTAATGAAAGCATCTTTGGGGGAATCCACACTAATAATCTTTTTAGCAATCCGCCTGAGTTTATCAGAATAAAAACAGTTCAGGACCTCTGTTTTCTGAATTTCTTTTATAATATCAGGATAGTTGAGTATCATTGAAATCATCTGTTCTTCTCTTCGATCAGATTCCAGACGTTTTTCATCGTTGTCTGCATCCACTAAAAATGATTTTTTTGACCCCTGGCTCATCACCTGTTCCCTGACTTTTTCTAAAACTGCTTTTTCATCAATATTCAATGTTTCTGAAAGCTCTTTTATATACAACGAGCGTAATGCACTATCATGAATCAACACCAGATGCTCCTTCATATCATTTAAGATATGAATTCGCCCTTCCACTGACAACCCATGGGTATCAATAGAAACCTGTAATAAAAACTGCATCACCGTTTTAGCATTTTCAGCCTGTTCATTAAAGGCATCAGCCCCATGCTTTACAACAAAAGAATCTGGATCATTGCCGTCGGGCAAAACTAAAACCTGTGTATCCACCCCTTCTTGCATGAATGTTTTTATACTTCTTTTGGCAGCACTAATTCCAGCTGCATCCGAATCAAACACCAACGTCATTTTGGGAGCATATCCTTTAAGAACCCTTACATGATCCGAGGTAAGCGCTGTACCCAAAGTTGCAACTACATTTTTAATACCCTGCTGATACAAAGACAGAAAATCAAAATATCCTTCCACAATAAAAACAGAGCCCAACTGCCGACAATGCTGTTTTGAAGCATGAAGACCGTAAAGTATTTTACTCTTATTATATACAGGCGTTTCCGGTGAATTCATGTATTTGGGCATGCTATCATCCATCACCCGTCCACCAAAACCTGCTATCTGCATATTAATATCAAAAATCGGGAACATGATCCGATTTCTAAACCTGTCATAATATCCCTGGGACTGCTGTCGTTCCATTACCAAACCGGATTGAACCGCAACCTTTTTTGAAATCTTCTGCTGTTTTAATTCTTTTACTACCGTTTCCCATGCATCGGGAGAAAATCCCAACCAGAACTGCTGAATTATATCGTCACTAGTCCCTCTATTTTTAAGATATTTTCTGGCAACGTCTCCTTGGCTTGATGTTTGAAGTTGCTTAGAATATACCTCCATAACGGTTTTATTAAGTCGAAACAAATCTTCTTTAAGATTTAACTGTGCTCTTTTTTCCGGACCAATATCTTTTGTTTCAATAATAATATTATATCTTTGGGCCAGCATTTTTGCGGCCTCAGGAAATGTAATACCATGATATTTCATCACATACGTTAATACATTCCCACCCGCACTGCACCCAAAACAATGAAAGATCTGCTTATTGGCATTTACAGAAAAGGAAGGTGTTTTTTCAGAATGAAACGGACAAAGCCCAAAAAAGTTTCTTCCGGAATTTTTTAAAATCACAGATTCTGAAATAATATCAACAATATCTGAAGCATTTAAAATTTCTGAAATTTTTTCTTCAGGAATAAACATCTTTGGCGGCGCTGACTCCAAAATTAACAGTTATGTAAGTAAAACAAGGTAAGTATTTAAAATCACATGTCAATAATTATCTACAAGATAATTACTATTTTGAAATTTCAATGGCCTCTTCCAAATCAAGAGTACCTTCATATATAGCCCTGCCGGTAATGACTCCGGTGATACCTTTGTTTTCTATTTCAAGAAGGTTTTTAATATCCTGGAGAGTGCTAACTCCACCGGAAGCCACAATAGGGATACTAACCGCATCCGCCAACGCCGCTGTTTCTTCAATATTGGGTCCGGTCTGCATCCCATCTCTATGAATGTCAGTAAAATTAATAGCTGCCACGCCACTGGCCTCAAATTCCATTGCCAAATCAATGGCACGAATTTTAGAAGTCTGACTCCACCCTTCTGTAGCCACCATCCCGTCTCTGGCATCAATTCCCACAACAATACTCTTGGGAAAACGTTTACAGGCATCTTTCACCAGCTGTGGGTTATACACCGCCTCACTGCCAATGATAACCTTTGAAACCCCAGCGTCAATATACATTTCAATCGTTTTCAAATCTCTAATGCCACCACCCACCTGTATGGGAACATTTATCCCGGCAAGAATCGCTTTTATAGCATCAAGATTTATAACTTCTTTTGCAAATGCACCATCTAAGTCCACAATATGGATAAGACTGGCCCCTTTTGCTGCCCATTTTTGAGCCATTGTCACCGGAGAATCTGAATAATGGGTAGTATCCTCCATCCGACCTTGCAAAAGTCGGACACATTTGCCTTGTTTAATATCTACTGCAGGTATTATTATCATAAAATTTCACTATATTTTTATATTTGTTTTTCTAATGGGACCGTGTAAATTACGATCTATAAAACGCCTTTAGTGGACAGGTCGCTTGTTAAGGTTTCATTTATCCTTGTAGCCACATGCAAAGATCGTCCAAATGCTTTAAAAATTGATTCAAGCACATGATGTTCATTTACGCCATAATATGAATTAATATGAAGGTTAAATGCTCCCTTAACACTCAACGCCTGAAAAAACTCACGGGCAAGGTGAACATCAAACTCTCCATTTACTTTAAGATTCTCTGGGAAATTATAAACCAGATATGGCCGATTTGACAAATCTATGGTCACTCGTGAAAGGGCTTCATCCATCGGCACGCAACTATCTCCGAATCGAACAATTGGTTTTGTTTTTTCAAGTGTTTTTGCAAGCACCTGCCCTAAAACCAATCCGACATCCTCTATCGTATGGTGAAAATCTACATCTAAATCACCGGTAGCAAGTAACTTCAGATCAAAGGAACCATGCACTGTAAACGCAGTAAGCATATGGTCGAAAAACGGAATTCCCGTTGAAATTTCAACCTTTCCTGAACCATCCAAATCAAGACTGACAGCAATTTGAGTCTCTTTTGTTTTTCGGGTAACACTTGCCCTTCGATTCATAATTCAATCCTCAAGATACACTTTATCCGAATAATAATTTATCCACGTACTCATAAAACCCAAAAATACTAATCTTTTAAGATACAAAAAAGTGGTTTTTTTGTCAATTATTTTTATTCCTTAAAAAGCCAAGAAATCTGATAGCCTTGACTAAATATTTTTATTGCAATGCCGATAATATAAGCATACAATTAAGATGTTATTTTAAGCACATAATTTATTCTTAAAGATACGTGACTCAATGAATATTTCGCCAGCAACATATAATAACTATCAGCCTGCACCCTCCTCAGCTTCGACCACTCAAAAGATTGCAGGACCCAATCCACAAAAAAGTCTGGATTTAAATCCCGTTGAGA
>JAWSVH010000062.1:0-7156 GCA_033852015.1 Desulfobacula sp. | reverse complement strand
CTGATCCGCTCTTTGAGCTGGGCCTGGCATGATACATTCAAGCATTTATTGATCACAGAGTTGGTCAATTTGCTTTTTTCAACTTTACTGTCACATACCGGGCACTGTGACGGCATTTTAAAAAGAACTTCATTTCCTGTTCTTTGAGATTCTATTACTTTTACGACTTTGGGAATAACATCCCCTGCTCGTTTTACAAAAACTCTATCCCCAATACGAATATCCTTTCTTTTGATTTCATCTTCATTGTGCAAAGTGGCCCGGGAGACCATCACGCCACCAATGTTCACACTTTCAAGGATAGCCACAGGTGTCAGGACACCCGTTCTGCCCACCTGGACAATAATATCATTTATCGTGGTTGCTTTTTCCATGGCAGCAAATTTATATGCAATCGCCCACCGGGGACTTTTTATTTTCTGGCCAAGATCCTGCTGCGATTTGATCTGATCCACCTTAATCACCATACCATCAATTTCATAGGCAAGGTTTGCCCTTAAGGCTTCAAGCTCTTGATACGATTCAAGCACTTTTTCAACCGTTATAGCTGACTTGATATGAGGATTTACCGGGAACCCAAACTCTTTGAGCATTGCCAGCATTCCAGCCTGGGTGTCAAACGATACCCCATCAACAAGTCCTATACCATACACAAAGATATCCAATGGGCGGGTCGCCGTAATCTTTGAATCCAATTGACGCAAAGAGCCTGCGGCTGCATTCCTGGGATTGGCAAATACGTTTTCACCATCTGCAAGGCGTTGGTGGTTCAGACGTTCAAAATCAGACAATGTGATGATCACCTCTCCTCGAACTTCAAGCAAGGCAGACATCTTTTGGCTTTCACCATGCAATTTTAAAGGAACTGAACGAATGGTTCTGACATTTTGTGTAATAACTTCTCCAGTAATACCATCCCCCCGGGTTGTCGCCTGGACCAGAACCCCGTTCTCATATACCAGTTCTACAGCCACTCCATCCAATTTAGGCTCGACCGTATAAAGAATATCTTCACTATTTAAATTTTTTAAGTTTCTTTTATGAAAACTTAAGACATCAGCATCATCAAAGGCATTATCAAGGCTGAGCATGGGAACTGAATGGTCGGCCTGTTCAAACGAATCCAGGGGTTTTGCCCCCACTCTCTGGGTAGGAGAATCAGGAGATGAAAATTGTGGGAATTCGTCTTCAATTTCAATGAGACGCTTGAGCATCCTGTCATACTCACTGTCCGAGATGACAGGATCATCCAACACATGGTATCGGTAACTGTGAGACGTCAGTTCTTTTTGAAGTTTTAAAGCTTCTTCTTTCATTTTATCATTCATGATCACACATTTTTTTTGCAAATTCCATCACAGATGCGCATGCATTTTTTCTTGCCTGTTTGAATTGTTTTTTCCTGAACCCTGGCTCCCACGCTTTGGATGCCAATGAATCGGATACGATCAACACTGCTGCTATCTGAACCTTTCGATATTCTGCCACGCTAAAAAGAGCCGCACATTCCATCTCCACAGCTTGAGCCCCAAGATTATGGAAATGGTCAACTTTGTTTTTAGTCTCTCTGTAAATGGCATCCGTGGTCCAAATACTTTCTTTTTGAACATCAATCCCCGAAGAGATCAAGTGATCAGATACTTGATCACTGAATCCGTTATGTGGAAATGAAACCGGAAGGGTTTTATCAAGCACCTTATAATTGGATGATGTTCCCTCATCCACAATCGCCTGGACCGGAACAATAATATCTCCCACCGCCAGTTGTTCACTGGTTGCCCCACACCATCCCAGGACAATGATTTTATTGGCCCCTTTGGCAATCAATGATTCCAGCAGCATCACCCCATAAGGAGCACCGATAAAGGGTCCTACAAAACAAATACCCTCATGGGGCTTTTGAAGCCCTGTGAGGGTACTCATAAAAAAAGGTGTGGCCTTGGAAATGGCATTCTGAGATTTAATCAACCGAATATCCGGCTCGCAGGACACCATCACAGCCATAGAACCTATATCAGGTGTATTTCTTGCACCTAAAGGGGGTACAATAGATGGATTATTCAGGTCCGACCAGGCCGGATAATTCATCCTTTACCTCATCAATTATTTCATACATCCACATAATATCTTCTATAGATAACCGACCCGCTTTCGAAGGTGCCCGATCACTCCCGTCTTTCTTTTTCAAGACTCTAGGTCCTAACTGAACCTTGGGTTCTCCTTCTCCATATTGATGTATTGAAATAAGCAATCCAGTCTCTTCATTTTTCCATTCTTTAAGTTTTTTATCCTTTTCAGGATCATATCCAGCCATTCTTTTTTCCTTTATCTATATTAATTTTTATATCTTTGTAAAATCTGCAATATTCTTAAACAAGGCAGATACTGATGAAAGCAGTGCAATTCTATTGCGCCTGATTTTATCATCTTTGGCCATAACCATTACATCATCAAAAAAAGTATCCACAATGGGCCTTAACGTTGCAATATGGTTCAAAGCTTTATCATATACACCGTTTTGGATCAAATCATCCACCACAGTTTTAACGCTTAAAACCGCATTGAACAACTTAGATTCAGATGTATCTTCAAACAGGGCTTCATCCACAGACAAATCGGTATCCTGACCTGACTTTTTCAGAATGTTTTCCACCCGTTTAAACGTAATGGAAAGCGGTTCAAAATCCGGTTCCTTTCTCAAGGCATCCAAAGCCTTTACCCGTAGAGCCACATCCGGGATATTATCAAAGGATGCCCACAAGGCTGAATGAACTGCTTCTTTTGAATACCCTGCATCGACTAAAATGTTTACCATCCGGTTTTTCAAAAAATTTTTAATATTCAATACTGTGGCAGCTTTTTTGTCTGCATCTGACATATAGGCATCAAGCCCTTTTTCAATCATGGATGTCAATGAAAACACCAGGTTTTCTTCCATCATGATTTGAATGATGCCGATACCCTGTCTACGCAGAGCATACGGATCTGCGCCGCCTGTTGGAATCAAATCAACGGAAAAACATCCGCAAATAGTATCCAGCTTGTCTGCGATGGCCAGAAGGCAGGCCGTTGGATTCTGGGGCAATTTGCCGCCGGAATATACAGGCCGGTAATGCTGCTCAATCGCAAGAGCAACATCCTGTGTTTCTCCAGCTTTCAAGGCATATGCTCTTCCAATAACACCCTGAAGTTTTGTGAACTCGATAACCACCTGGCTGACAAGATCAGCCTTACAAATCTGGGCGGCCCGGGCCACATTTTTAGCCAGCGTTTTTTTATCATCATAAGATGACTCATTGGCCAGATATCCAACAAGATCGGCAATCCTCAATGTTTTATCATATACGGTTCCCAGTTTTTGCTGAAACGTAACCTGTTTGAGTTTTTGGGCAAACTCATCTAAAGTGGACTTTTGATCCACTTCATAAAAGAATTTGGCATCTGACAATCTGGCTCGCAATACTTTTTCATGCCCCTTTGCCACAAGCGCCATATCTCGGGCGTTGGTATTGTTCACCGCAATAAACTGATTTTTTAACTTTCCATTTTCATCACCCAGAGCAAAATACTTCTGGTGTTCTCTCATGGCGGTGATCAACACTTCATCCGGCACTTCAAGAAAGGCTTTATCAAATGTTCCCACCACAGGGTAAGGATATTCGACAAGATTGGTCACCAGATCAATCAATTCATCATCCTCAAGAATCACTGCTCCCTGGGAAATGGCACAGGCATCTATGGCAGTCGTCAACATGTCCCTTCGTTTTTCGATGCTCGGAATTACTCCCACTGCCTCAACAGTATCAATATAAGATTCTGCCGATTCAACAGCATGTCTGCCCGGATACATAAATTGATGCCCAAAGGTATCACAAGAAGATTTAATATTTCCCACGGAAAAATCAAGAGATGTGGTTCCCAAAAGACCAAGTAACGAAATAATAGGACGTGCAAAACTAATGGAAAGATCCCCCCACCTCATACTTTTGGGAAACGGAATAGACAGAATCGTTTTCTCAAGAATCTGTTCCAAAATAGTACACGAAGATTCACAGGCTTCTTCTATCACAGCAGTAAGATATCTTCCCTTAGGAGTATCTTCAACCGTAATCTGGTCAAGAGACAGCCCGGCCTTGTCTGCAAATTTTTGCGCAGCAATGGTGGGTTTGCCCTCTTTATCAAACGCCACTTTTTCAGGAGGACCTGTTATGGTGGACGTTTGAGGTTTTTGCATATCAGCCACACCTTCCACCATCAAGACCAATCGCCTGGGAGTTCCAAGAGTTGTGGCCTGACCATGGTCAATTCGTGATTTATATAGAGATGCAAGGATCTTATTTGAAAAGGCATTTAATGCAGGAATAATGTATCCGGCTGGAATTTCTTCTGAACCAATTTCAATTAAAAGTGTATCCATTTTAATTTTGCCCTCCCTTGTTCAGTAACGGGTGCCCCATATCCTCTCTTTGCTGGAGATATGCTTTGGAACACAACCGTGTAATATCTCTAATCCGTTTGATATACCCGGTTCGTTCCGTCACACTGATCGCCCCCCGAGCATCCAATAAATTAAAGGTATGAGAGCATTTAAGGCCATACTCATAGGCCGGGATCACAAGTCCTTCTTTGATTATTCTGTGGGCTTCTGTTTCATATTTTTTAAACAGATCAAATAATAGATCCACATCTGCAATTTCAAAGTTATAAGTGGATTGTTCCACTTCCTGCTGGTGATACACATCCCGATACGTGATATCATCATTCCACTTCAAATCAAAAACACTGTCCACTCCCTGTAAATACATGCAGATTCTTTCCAGCCCATAGGTTAATTCAACCGAGACGGGTTTAACTTCTACACTACCGGTAACTTGAAAATACGTGAATTGGGTCACTTCCATTCCATCCAACCAGACTTCCCAGCCCAAACCGGAAGCCCCAAGGGTTGGAGATTCCCAATCATCTTCCACAAACCGAATATCATGTTCAAGCGGATCAACACCAAGGACCTTCATCGATTCCAGATACAATTGCTGTACATCTGGAGGAGACGGTTTCAAAATGACCTGATATTGATAATAGTGCTGCAACCGATTGGGATTTTCTCCATACCGACCATCTGTTGGCCTTCGAGAAGGCTGTACATAGGCCACTTTCCAGGGTTCAGGCCCCAGGGCTTTTAAAAGCGTAGTGGGATGGAATGTGCCTGCCCCCACTTCAATATCATAGGATTGTATGAGCACACACCCTTTTTTGGCCCAGAAATTATTCAAATTTAAAATTACATCTTGAAAATTCATTTTACTCCACTTTTTTTTAATAAAAAGTTACCGTTAATGTATGACAATACCTTTATTTTCTATTTTTGTATCCAGAATTTTTGCATCCTTAACGCAACCGAGAATATCCTGCCAAGGGGATTTTAGTTTTTCAATATCATCTTTTTCACCAACCGCCCACAAACATCCACCACCCCCGGCACCAGTAAATCGAGCGCCACAATTTAATTCCACAGCCTTTTCAAACAACTTTTTCCCGGTAATGTCAAGCACATCAGGTGTCATTTTGCATCTTAATTTTGTTTCCTGATTCATCAAATCAGCAGCTTGGCTAAATTTACTGGCTTTGATCGCCAAATAAAATTGAGTTGTCAAATCACAAATGGCTTCAAAAATATCTCTTGTTTCACCGCTTACAAACGACTTTACCCACTGACCGTTAATATCCTTAGATACATGGGGAATACCGCAATAGGCAACCAGTATATTTGAATTTAAGGCTGTGATTTCATTATTTTGTTCACAAATAACCTTTCGTTCAAACTCCGGAGATGTTTTCCCCATCTTCCACAGCCATTGATTTACCCCACCAAATGCTGCTGCCAGTTGATCCTGAACCCCACAGGGAACGCCTGCTACGCTGGCTTCAATATAATGAATCAACCAAGCGATCTGTTCGGGTATGATTTCTTTGTCCAGCACACTGTAAAATGCCGCCGCGATAGCCACTGCAGCCGAAGAAGATCCTCCCAAGGCGCTTTTCGGAGGTGAAGTTGATTCAATATGGATATGCACGCCATGAACATTAAAATATTTTGCCACAGCAAACATTAGTCCCATAGGATGATTGAACGGTGCTCTTCCATGCTCAAAAACGGCACTCTCAAAACCTTTTGAAGAGACTTTTACCTCTCCTTTTAGCCAGGGTGAAAGGGTCACATATGTTCTTAAATCCAGGGCGATATTGACACTTGACGGAGCCATATGGAGCAAGGGCAGATAAATGGTACTGATATCCAGCGTACCGCCAAAATCCACCCGGCAGGGAACACTGGCCTTAACTGTCTGTTGTTCCAATTTTTTATCTAAATTCATATTTCCTGTCTCAATCGGTTCAGAAATTTCAAACTATTAAAGTCCCGCCCAAGGTGAAACGGAATAAAGGCTTCTAAAAGCATCTGTCCCTCTTTTATCGCAAAATGTGAAAATTTAATCCGCTCTGCTCTGTTAAAATCATTATTGTTAATCCAGAACAGCTGTTTTAGTGTTCCTTTTGAGACCGTCATTCCATAATTGGATCTATCAGGCACACAATTCTTGCACATGATACGCCCCTCTTTAAAATCAAAGCGGATATATTTTTGTTGAATCTTATCAATAGGCGTTTCACATCGATCACATCTTTCTATATTGGGCAAAAATCCAGACATACTGATAAAACGAATCTGAAAAAGCAAGTTCAGCACTTCTTTTTCCATACTGCCGTTATCCAGCGCTTCAAGGGAAAATTTGAGCAATTCATATACATCTTCAACTACTTTTTCTTCCTCCAGCCAGAAATGGATCAACTCTGCCCAGAAACTGGCATACGTCGTTTTAAAAATATCACAGCGAATATTTGCAAACCCGTTTTCAAGATCTGCCTTGGAAAGTATCGTTAACGCATCTTTTTTTTTCTTTGGAAATGTACATTGGATATGATTAATTGAGAAAAGATCCAAAGCACCGGAAAATCGTTTAACACTCTGCTTGGCATTTTTGGCGATAACGGATATTTTACCCCTGGCCTGGGATAAGAAACTAATGATAAAATCATGATCACCATATTCAATTTTTCTCAAAAGGATAGCATCTGTACTGAAGCCAGACATAAACAA
>JAWSVH010000246.1:0-3648 GCA_033852015.1 Desulfobacula sp. | reverse complement strand
GGTACCAAATGCTACAGCTTTTTGAACTTAAGTCAGGATGATTTTTTTGTTAAGCATTATTAAAGGGAAAACAGGTGATTCCCTATAAAATTTTTATTGCCTATTGAATAGAGGGCGGCTCATATGGGTTATATTGAGTTCTGGTGCACTATAAATTTTAACCTAAGTTTGATTTTTATTTACTCATTGGCATCAAACATATTTAGTTGGGGTAAAATATGTAATCGGATTACCCATTTGAAGAGATAGAATGATGCTACTACCATAGTAATTGTTGTACCTATTAGCGAAAAAATTATCACGCTGTTCTCAGATAGCCCCATAAGAATCAAAAAAATGCTAACGGGTAGTGAAAAGATTATTCGAATGAATAGAGATAAAAATACCATTAATAAAACATAAATAATCCAACTTTTGAAATAACTAATTTCCATGCCAATTATCCTTTTTTGAATATAACGGGGGAGTTCAGGGGCTGCCGAGCGNNCTGCAACGACGGGTTATGATTCAGATTTCGGCAAACCACTGCCTTAGTTAAAAACAATTTTTTAGATTTTTCCATGTATAATTTGAAGTCATTTTAGCTGTTAAATATCCTGCCAGAAGGATTAGGCGCTGAATTAAGCCAGCCACTTAGTTTTTTTACAACTTTTTCTTCTTCTGGTTCTTCAAAAATTACATCAGCATCTGCGGAACAAAATTTTTTGCTGCAATATTCGCAGGGAATAAATTCAAAGAATAGATCTGCTTTGAGGAAATTGCTTTTATAGCATTTAGGACAAATCACTTTCATTTAATTGCCTTTGAATCATAACGTTGGAGTTCAGGGGNNTTCAAGTCTTTAAAGGTTGATAAGATTTTAGCTATTGCAGAAGAGCAGATGTTTTTGCTTTTTGTATATATGTTGCGGCTCGCACTAAACTTTTGTAAACCGGCGGGGATTTTGAAGCAGACTGGGTTTGTCTTAGAAAGATCTGCACTCATTTTGAAACTGCTCTTACTGACTTTGCTATATTGGTTTTTGATAAAATTACTTTGGTTATTGAAGATGCCAAATTGTGATTTGCCAAAAAAAATCGAATGCTTCGCATATTTTAGGTTTAAATACCATAAGGATTTACACACACATTTAAAAACCTATGCAATTATTCCTGAAACAGAACTACTATTATATATCACTTTTGATATATAATATGTTTTGTGTAAAATATCAAAAGTGATATAAAGTGTGAATTTTTTATTTTGCTATATCCCTTGAATTAAAAAGAAAAATTGAAAATATGAATGGGGAAATATATCATATTTGAGTGATATCAAATTGTGAAAATATATCATTTTAAAAATTTGCATAGCTCCGCCCTTTCGGTTCCATTTGGGTGTCGATTTACGACTGTATCAGTAGTTTTCGGAAGTTGCAATCGGTGTAAACCCTTAGTTTTGAAAATAAATGGAGATTTTTTTTAATTGATAGGAGAGAGTGCCGATAATGGCACCGAGGAAATCGGCTATGAAATCATATGAAGAGGCGCATCTTTCAGGGACAAACGCTTGGTGGATCTCATCGGATAATCCATACAAGCTGACAAAAATAATGGTAATGATTTTTGTATTTTTTTTTGAAATAGAAAGATTTTCTTTGGTAAGACATCTAATTGTGAGAAATGCCAGCAGTGCATAGACTAAAAAGTGCATGACTTTATCATCATGGGGGAACAGGGGCTGTGAAATAATGCCTGAAAAAGAAGACTGCCAGAAAATAAATGCACACAAGCTTATTACTGGCAGTCTGTAAAATACGGTTTTAGAAAATTGCTTCATCCAGAGTTCTTTCTTTGATGTGATGCATTACGGGGGTGATGAAATTATCCATGGTCAGGCCCATTTTTACTTTGCCGTCCAGGGTTCTTACTGAAAGGGTCTGGTTTTCTTTTTCTTTATCCCCAATGGTTATGATTAAGGGAATGTAATTGAGCTGGGCATCCCTGACCTTCCTTTTAAGGGTTTCGCTTCTTTTGTCGACCTCACATCTGATATTATGGGTATCAAGTTCTAATTTTATTTTTTCTGCATAGTCTGCCAGGTCCTGATTGATGGGAAGCAGGATTGCTTGGACAGGAGCCAGCCATAAGGGGAATTTCCCGGCAAAATGTTCAACGAGGATGCCGAAAAATCTTTCCAGAGATCCATAGATGACTCGATGGATCATTATCGGTCGGTGTTTCTCATTGTCGGCGCCTTTGTAGGTAAGGTCAAAGCGTTCTGGCAGGGACATATCTAATTGAACAGTGCCACATTGCCAGGTTCGGCCAAGGGCATCTTTGATATGGATATCGATTTTAGGGCCGTAAAATGCGCCGTCCCCTTCATTGATGAAATATTCCTGGCCGTATTGATCCAGTGCGGCTTTTAGGCCTTTTGTGGCGTCATCCCACTGTTGGTCTGATCCAATTGATTTTTTGGGACGGGTGGACAGTTCTAAGTGAAAATCTAAGCCAAAGCGGCTATAAATTGTTTGAGCCAGGTTGAGCACGCCTAAGACTTCTACCTCGATTTGATCGGGCGTCATAAAGATGTGGGCATCATCCTGGTGGAATGCCCGGACCCGGAATAGGCCGGACAGGGCGCCGGACAGTTCATGTCTATGCACCAGGCCGATCTCTCCGGCTTTGAGTGGAAGGTCTCTATACGAGTAAGCTTTTGTTTTGTAGAGCAGCATCCCACCGGGGCAGTTCATGGGCTTGATGGCATATTCTTCATCATCAATGACAGAGGTATACATATTTTCCCGGTAGTTTTCCCAGTGTCCGCTTTGTTCCCACAGTTTTTTATTGAGCATGACCGGGGTTTTGGTTTCGACATATCCGTCTTTTTTATGTTCGTATCGCCAATAATCTAAAAGGGTATTCCAGACATCAACGCCTTTTGCATGGAAAAAGGGCATGCCTGGTGCTTCATCATGGAAGGAGTACAGGTCCAGTTTGGTTCCTAACTTTCTGTGGTCTCGTTTTTTGGCCTCTTCGATCATATGGATATATTTATTCAGCTGTTTTTTATCAAAGAATGAGATGCCGTAAAGTCTTTGGAGCTGCTCTCTTGCTTGATCTGCCCGCCAGTATGCACCGGAGATTTTTAACAGTTTGATCCCTTTTATCATACCGGTCTGGGGAATATGGGGGCCACGGCACAGGTCGATAAACGGGCCGTTCTGGTATAGGGAGATTTCCTGGTTTTCATCCAGTTCGTTGATGAGTTCAAGTTTAAACGGATTGTCTTTGAAAATTTGGAGGGCCTCTTCTTTTGAAACAACTTTCCGGCTAAATTCGGCTTTGGCCTTGATGATTTTTTTCATCTGGGCCTCAATGGCAGCTAAATCTTCTTGGGAGATTGGTGCCATATCAATGTCATAGTAGAATCCGTCTTCTACAACCGGGCCAATGGTGAGTTTGGCATCTGGATAAATATTTAAAACTGCCTCGGCCATGACATGGGCAGAAGAGTGGCGCAGGATATCCAATCCCTCCTCGTCTTTGGAAGTGATAAAGCTGATGGCACAGTCTGACTGGATTTGGGCGTTTAAATCTTTTAGCTGGTCACTGATTCTCATTGCCACGCAGTTTCTGGCAAAACCTTCTGAAATGCTTTTGGCAA
>JAWSVH010000061.1:0-36319 GCA_033852015.1 Desulfobacula sp. | reverse complement strand
CTCCAGGTTTTGCTGCCATGGTCGGTGCTGCTCCCAATGCAGAAATCGCTAAAATGATCGTTGAAGATTACCAGAAAAAATCTTTGTACATCTTCTGTGCAGCAAATCATAACGGCAATACCCTTATCCAACAATGCCTCGATGCAGGTATGCAGGTCGGTTGGAATACCCGTATTGTACCATTTGGTCCGGATATCTCTTCTGCTGTATTTGCCCTTGGTTTTGCCAATAGAGCAGCCATGGCATTTGGTGGTGTTCAGCCTGGTGATTATAAAACCATTCTTAAATACAACAAGGAACGTGTCTTTGCATTTGTAAATGCCCTGGGTGATGTTGGAACTGAATGGGGTGTTGCTGCAGCTGGTTGTGTTAACTGGGGTTTCCCGACAATTGCTGATACGCCAATTCCTGAAATTCTTCCCACAGGTATTTGTACTTATGAACATGTTGTGGCACCAGTTGCCCATGAAGAGATGGTACAAAGATCCGTTGAAGTCAGGGGCCTTAAAGTTCAGGTTGCTGAAATCGACATCCCATGCTCATTTGGTCCTGCATTCGAGGGCGAGCGAGTAAGAGGTGCTGATCTTTATGCACAATGTGGTGGCGGTAAAACTCAATGTACTGAGCTAGTTAAAAAAGCTGAGATGAACGAGATTGAAGATGGTAAAGTTATCGTTGTAGGTCCAGATCTTGAAGGCATCAAAGAAGGCGGAACCTTCCCACTGGGAATCAAGGTTGAAATTGCCGGACGTGAATTCCAGGATGATTTTGAGCCTATCATGGAACGTCAAATCCATCACCTGGTCAACTATATCCAGGGTATCATGCATATTGGACAGAGAGATATTGCCTGGGTACGTATCTCCAAAGCCGCTATCGATAAAGGTTTCACCTTGAAAGATATTGGTGTGGTTCTCCACGCAAAATTTCATCAGGATTTCACCAAAATTGTCGACAAGGTTCAGGTTACACTTTATACCAAGCAAGAAGATGTTGACAAGATGACTAACCTTGCCCGCGAGAACTACCTGATGCGTGACGCTCGTGTGGATAACATGACGGATGAAGACGTTGAAACCTTCTACTCATGCACACTGTGTCAGTCTTTTGCGCCATCCCATGTTTGCTCTGTAAGTCCTGAAAGAACAGGACTCTGCGGTGCATACAACTGGATGGATTGTAAAGCAGCTTTTGAAATTAACCCCACTGGCCCGAATCAGCCCATTGAAAAAGGTGAGGTTATTGATGCCAAGCTGGGTCAATTTGCAGGTGTTAATGAATTCATTGAAAAAGCATCCAGAGGTACGGTAACTCATTACAACTTCTACTCAATGGTAATTGATCCCATGACAACCTGCGGCTGCTGCGAATGTATTGCTGCCATGCTACCAGGTTGTAACGGCGTTATGACTGTTGGCCGTGATTACTCAGGGGACACCCCTTGCGGTATGAAGTTTACCACTCTGGCTGGTGTTATGGGTGGTGGTGCTTCTTCTCCAGGATTTGTTGGTCACTCAAAACATAACATTACCCAGGGTAAATTTATCCTTGGTGACGGTGGTTTGTTGAGAATGGTCTGGATGCCCAAGATGCTCAAAGAAGAGCTCAAGGACAGAATCATCGCTCGCGGTGAGGAGATGGGAGTTCCCGGCCTCTATGACATGATTGCAGATGAGACTGTTGGTATTACGGAAGAAGATATCATGCCCTTCCTCAAGGAAAAAGGTCATCCTGCACTGACAATGGACTCTCTTGTTGGCTAAAATTGTTGGATAATTATTAAACCTCAAAGGCCCGGCAGTTTTTCTCACCAGAAATTTTGCTGCCGGGCCTTTAGCATAAAGTTTTGCTAAATTAAGGAGAAGAAAATGGCATTAACCGGTATACAGATATTTAAACTCCTACCCAAAACAAACTGTAAGGAGTGCGGAGTTCCAACATGTCTTGCCTTTGCAATGAATCTTGCCTCTGGTAAAGCAGAATTGGACGCTTGCCCTTATGTTTCTGATGAAGCAAAAGAACAGCTTGCTGAAGCATCTGCACCTCCAATCCGTCCTGTTGTTCTTGGTAAAGGTGTACGACAAACCACCACAGGTGGAGAAACTGTTCTTTACAGACATGAAAAAACATTTTTTAACCCAACTGTTCTTGCTGCAACCGTATCTTCTGATATTGCTGCCGCTGATCTTGATAAAGCACTTAAAGTTTACAATGCGTTCCAGTATGAACGTGTAGGTTTTAACTTAAGACCAGAACTTTTGGTTGTTAAAGATGCGGGTAACGGCGCTGCAGCTTTTGCTGCTGTTGCAGAAAAAATTGCAAAAGAATCAGAATTCAACCTGGTACTCATGACTGAAGATATGGACGTTATGAAAGCTGCTGTTGAAGTTGCAGGATTCAAACGGCCACTGCTTTATGCAGCGACTGAAGCCAATGCTGATGTTATTGGTGCGATTGCAAAAGACAATGACCTTCCTTTGGCTGTAAAGGCTGATTCAGTCGACGCTCTTCAGCCTCTGACTGAAAAGTTGACTGGAATGGGCATCAAAGATCTGGTTCTTGATCCAGGTTCAAGAGAAATCAAACAGGCACTTGAAGATCAGGTTGCTATCAGACGTGCAGCTCTTAAAGCGTCTAACAAAGCATTAGGATTTCCAACCATTACATTTCCCAGCGAAATGGCTTCCAACCTTGACATGGAAACCATGATTGCCGGCATGATGGTTGCCAAATATGGTGGCATTGTTGTCATGAGTGACTTCACCACTGAATCTTTATTCCCACTGCTTCTGGAAAGACTTAATATCTTTACAGATCCTCAAAGACCGATGACTGTTACTGAAGGTATCTTTGAAATTGGTAACCCGGATGAAAATTCTCCGGTACTGGTTACAACAAACTTTGCATTGACCTACTTTATTGTTTCCGGTGAAATTGAAGCCAGTAAAGTACCTGCATGGCTGTTAATCAAGGACTCTGAAGGACTTTCTGTTCTTACTGCTTGGGCTGCCGGCAAATTTGGCGGTGATGATGTGGGTATGTTTGTTAAAAAGAGTGGAATCATGGATAAAGTTAAACATACTGAATTGATTATTCCAGGTTATGCTGCAGCAATTGCAGGTGATATAGAAGAAGAACTTCCCGGATGGACCATTACTGTTGGACCTAGGGAAGCTGCCCACCTGGCACCATTCCTGAAAACAAAATAAATAAACTAAGACCGGGCTTTTACAATTAAAGGCCCGGTCTCACAAGTGTAACATTTTAAATCAAAAAGGAAGAGAACATGGAAGACATGATTCTATTTGGAGAAAGTCTGAATGTCATTTCCAATGTTATTGGAAAAGAGTTCAAAGAGGCTGATCCATCAAAACGTAATCCTGTACCTATTCAGGAAGAAGTTGTCAGACAAAAAGAGATGGGAATGGATTATATTGATATCAATCTGGGACCTGCTAAAAAGTTCGGTACCGAACTGATGCCTTGGGTTGTAAATGTAGTTCAGGAAGCTGTTCCAGGAATGCCCCTGCTTCTTGACTCCTCTAACA
This sequence comes from Desulfobacula sp., assembly GCA_033852015.1. GTDB lineage: Bacteria > Desulfobacterota > Desulfobacteria > Desulfobacterales > Desulfobacteraceae > Desulfobacula. The sequence continues at coordinate 32,771 of JAWSVH010000061.1, read as the reverse complement.
TTGATGCCATTGAAGCCGGTCTAAAAGTATGTAAACCTGCTGATGCACCACATATTGTCAATTCTATCATGGCACGCCCTGAAAGATATGAAAAGATGGTTCCTTTGGCCGCTGAATACGATGCTGACTTTGTCGCCCTGATGTGGGGTCCTGATGGACTGCCCAGAGACGAAAATGAAAGAGCAGCTTTGGCTGTTGAACTTCTTTACTTTGCCAACGAAGCTGGTATTGCTAACGAACGCATCTGGATAGATGGAATTGTAACTCCTGTTAATATTCAGCAGCAACAACTCATGAGCCTGCTTGATTTCCAGATGATGATTGATGATATTGCTCCGGGTGCAAAATCAACCTGTGGGCTGTCCAATATTTCCAATGGACCTCCAGAACATCTTCGTCCAATACTGAACTCAACTTACATGGTAATGTTGTGGAAATACGGCATGAAGTCCGTTATTGCGGATCCGCTTGACACACTGCAAACAGAGATTGCTAAAGGCAAACGTTCAGATATCACAGACCTTGTCTGGGGTATGATGGACGGTGATCAACCTGATATTGCAAGTCTAGACAAACAACTTCAGGATTATGCAAAAACTTATAAAGTCATCATGGGTGAAACACTTTACTCTGACTCATGGCTTGATATTTAGTACTTTTTTAAGCTTATTTTGTATTTAAAGCCCCTGATCATATTATGATCAGGGGCTTTTTTTTTGCTTTAAATTCATTTTACCTTTATTTTTATAAAAAAAGCCTTATATTGGTTTTAATCAAAAATTTCAATAAGGATTAAACAACTTGAACGGATTGACAGAAAACAAACAAACTAATGCGAAATGGTTTTATATTATTATTCAAGATCCTGAAACACCGAAGGAACAATTTGTCGGCTTCAGCGATAGTAAAACCCAGGAAAAATTCATCCCCGCGTTTAATACTAAAGAACATGCCCAAGAGTGTTTTGCTTTAATGCCAAAAGATTTGTTCAACGGAAGATATGATACACAGGCCGTAATCAAAGACGACCTGGTGGATGTTGCAAACGAACAGGGTCATAAAATTTACCTTTTGGATGAAAAAGGAACGATTCTTCAAAATTTAAATTAATTAGAGGAGCATATATTTTGAGTTTAAAACTTGCAGTCGGCGGCAAAGGGGGAGTTGGAAAAACAACGATCACTGCTCTCATCGCCAGATCCATTGCTGCTTTAAATAAAGGCACAAAAGTAATCGCAATTGATGCTGACCCAGTAGCCAATCTGGCAGCTGGTCTAGGTATTGATGAAACCAAACCCATCACTCCTGTATCAGAACTTTCTGATCTCATTGCAGAAAGAACGGGAGCAACGCCAGGTACTATGGGCGGTTTTTTTACTTTAAACCCCAAGGTTGATGATATTCCAGATCGATTTTCCCTGGAAAAAGATGGCGTAAAACTTCTGGTTATGGGAACTGTCCAAAAAGGTGGTTCAGGTTGTATCTGCCCTGAATCAACCATCTTAAAAGCATTGATGAACCATTTGGTTCTGGCCAGGAATGAAGTGGTTGTGATGGATATGGAAGCTGGCGTTGAACATCTGGGCCGGGCCACATCAGGATCTGTCGATGCCCTGATTGTTATTGTTAACCCAGGCAAAAGAAGCCGTGTGGCCGCTGATAAAATACGACAATTAGGTACAGATATTGGTATTAAAAAGATTGTGGTAGTGGGAAACCGGGTTAAATCAGAAGAAGACAAACAATTAATAAGAGAGAACATGCCAGATTACGAGATTTTAGGATTCATTCCGGAAATGGATGAGATCGTTGCCTCGGATCGAAGTGGTAATCGTCCTTTTGAAGACATCACCCAAATTCCTGATGAGCTAAAAGAGATCACTCAAAAGCTGATCAATTTATCCAAATAAAATGCTCAAGAATACTATAAAAAATATCTTTTGGTTCGAGTTTTAGGACAGTTCAAAATCGGGCCAAAATATATTTTTTTAGTTTCTATTTAGCTTCAAATGCGGCAATAGTAGTATCCAGCATCCGATTAGAATACCCCCACTCATTATCAAACCAAGCCTGGATTTTAACCAAATGTTTTTTGCTTACCCGGGTCTGGTAAAGATCAATAATAGAAGATCTTGGATCATGGTTGAAATCACACGATACAAGATGCTCATCTGTTACACCTAAAATATTTTTCAATTCACCTTGTGCTGCCGCTGATAAGGCTTCATTGACACTTTCAATGCTTGCATCTTTGTTCACTAAAAGCGTGATATCCATAATAGAGACATTGGTCGTTGGAACCCGAATTGCAAGCGTTTCAAATTTTCCTTCCATAGATGGTAAAATTTTTGAGATTCCTTTTTCAAGGGCTGTATTCACCGGAATAATCGAGTGAAGCGCCGAACGAGTTTTTCTCAAATCCGAATTATACGCATCAATGACTGGCTGATCATGCATTGCCGAATGGATGGTGGTAATACTGCCACTTTCAATCCCAAGGGTCTTATCTAAAACAAACAGTACCGGGATAACACAATTGGTTGTACAAGAAGCATTGGAAATAATAGTGTGATTCTTTTTCAATATATGATGGTTTACTCCATATACAATTGTGGCATCCATTTCATCCACAGCCGGTTGCGAAAAAATCACCTTTTTTGCACCACAAAGCAAATGCAATTCTGCGGATTGCTTATCATTATAGATACCCGTGCAATCCAGTACGGCATCAATATTTAAATCTTTCCAGGGCAGGTTCATAATATTCTTTTCCTGCAATATATGAATTCTCTCCTCTCCTATGATAAGAGAAGATTTTTCCATTTTCACATCAAAAGGAAATCGACCATGGGTTGAATCATATTTTGTCAGATGATAAATTGTATCTGCATCTGCGGTCTCATTAATCGCAACAAGATTTATTTTTTCATTAAATGTTTGTGACTCATATAATGCTCTTGTCACACATCTACCGATTCTACCATATCCGTTGATTGCAATATTAATTTTCATGCTTCAGTCATCTTTATATTTTTTTTATTCTAATCAGTTTGAAAAGATCGTTGTTTTTCAAAACCGATAACAAAAACAAGCAAGGATGGAATAACCACAAGGGTAAAGACTGTTGACATGGCAAGTCCACCCAGCAAAATGGCCCCCAATCCCCGATAAAGTTCACTTCCAGACCCGGTCGATATGACCATGGGCATCATGGCTAACAAACTGGTTATAGCGCTCATGAAAATTGGCCGAATCCTTGTTTTTACAGCCTCTAATACAGCATCCTTACCCTCAAGCCCATTATATCTAACATTATTCAGGGATTGATGAACAATAAGAATGGCATTATTAACAACGGTTCCAATAAGAATAATAAATCCCAACATGCTTAAGATATCAAATCCCTGGGGGGCAATAAACGTATTCACCGCCCATAGTCCAACAAATCCACCAGCTGCAGCCAATGGGACAGAAAAAAGGATAATAAACGGGTAAAAAAAGTTTTCAAATAGAGCTGCCATAAGCAGGTAGGTAATGATCAGAGCCAATAGCAGATTCCATTGAAGAGACTCCTTTGTCTGAACAAGTTTATCTGCATTCCCGCCCACATCCACACTTACATTTTTAAGCTTTCCACTCTTTTGCAGCTCCGGAATAATCTCCTGTTCAATCTGTTCCATGGCACTTTGCAGGGCAAGTGTGCCAGGTGGTGTCACCTGTAATGTAATGGTACGATTACGTTCCAGATGATTAATCTGGGGCATACCCTGATCATATATAATTTGTGCCACATCCCGAATCTGGATAAGATCTCCAAACTGATTTACAATAGAACTGTTTAAAATATCTTCTGGTGAACTGCCCAATTCATCCTTTCCTTTAAGGACCAAATCCACCTGTTTAATACCTTCAGGACGGTACTCTTCTATTTTTCGTCCATCCATAAGAATATCTATATATACACCCAGGTCTTCTGCAGTAAGACCGTTTGCCGCCAATTTTTCCTTATTTGGAATGAAATTAACTTCCGGATAACTCGTTTCAAGTGAAGGTATTGGCCGAACCTGAGTATTCTGCATTTTTGCACTGATGGTTCCAAACAGTGCATAAGCCGCCTGAATAATATCATCCATATAATCACCGGAAATATTTACATCAACTGTTCTGCCCTTTCCAATACCAGACTCAAAAATACCAGACTGGATACTGACACCAAAAACCCCAGGGATAGATCCCATGATTCTAGTGAAAAGGGGTATTAACTCACGAGCCCGGGTATCATGGGTACTGATACCACCAAAAAGCGTAATCCTGTCTGCCCCTACAAAAAACATATGCTTAATTTTAGGAAATCCTTCTTTACCATCTTCTTTAAAATAGGGTTCAGCTGCCTTATAAATATTTTTCCCCATGGTTTTAAGTTTGGCCGTGGAATACCCTGGCGGGGGGATGAGAATATTTAAAATCAGATTTCTATTCCCCTGGGGAAGATACTCAGCACTGGGTAGAAGCCAAATAGTCAAAAGAATGGAAAGAGATGTAAACACAACAATGGTTGTTATTTGAGTAAAAACATTTTTTAAGCACATAGAAGTGAACTTAAATATCCCTCCTGCCAAAAAAGGACCTACAATACTTTTTTGTGTCCAATTTTTAGGAGAACTATTATTTTTTCTATAAAATAGATGAAACAAAGTTGGGATCACTGAAATAGAAACAATCAAGCTTAAAATAATAGAAGAGGTTATCGCAATGGCAATATCACGAAACAATTGTCCCGCTTCATCCTGGATAAAAATAACCGGTAAAAAAACGGCCACAGTAGTTGCCGTAGACGCTAAAACTGCTCCCCATACCTCTTTTGCCCCTTCATAAGCTGCATCAAAAGCCGACTTGCCCAGTTTACGATGACGGTCTATATTTTCAAGCACCACAATGGAGTTATCCACCAACATACCAACAGCAAAGGAAATCCCAGCCATACTGACCACATTTAGATTTCTCCCTAACAGCCATAAAAAGATGAAACATCCTACTGCTGAGACAGGAATGGCAATCCCGGTGATTAATGTCGCTCGAACACTTCTTAAAAACATCATCAACACACAAATAGCCAAAAGAGAACCAATAAGAATATTACGCTTTACCAAGCCGGTCGCTGTTTGAATATATGGCCGCTGATCATATACCATTTCAAGCGTCAGGTGTTGCTCAGCTAAAACAGTCTTGTTCAGATGAGCAATGCTTTTCTCTACAGCATCTGTAATCTGCAGCACGTTGCCGCCTTTTTCCTTCTTAATTCCAACCACAATCACAGATTGGCCATTATGAAGGACGGACGTGTCTTCTTTTTTGTATCCTTTTTGGACGATAGCAATATCCTTAAGATACACCCTTTTTATTCCATCATCAAAAATTACAACATTCAAGGTATCTTCTGGGACCTGAAACTGACTAACCGTACGGATTCGATAGTTTTTTTTATCCATTCCCAGAATCCCGGCAGAAATATTCTGATTTGCCTTACGAATAGATAGAATAATCTGATTAATGGACACATTATACCGTGCCATCTTACTGGCATCAATCACTACATCCAAGGTCGTCTGTGTTCCTCCGAAAACTAGAAGAGAACCAACCCCATTTATTCGTTCAATATGTTGACGAACATTATCCTCAAAAAAAGTTTTAAATTGTCTGATCTCTTTGGTATTTTCCGGAAGTTTTTTTATAACAGACCAGATGATCGGTGAACTGTTAGCTCCCGATGATTCTATAACGGGTTTGTCTGTATTTTCCGGATAATTGCCCACCTCTGAAAGCTTGTTGGACACCTTAAGCAATGCATCATCTAAGCGAGTTCCGATTTTAAATGACAAGGTGATGGTTCCCAGGCTGTTATAGCTGGAACTCTCCATTTTGGTTAGCCCCTGTAGACCCTTTAACACCTTTTCCTGTCTTTCGATAATCTCTTTTTCGATTTCATAGGGTGTAGCGCCATACCAGGTAGTATTAACCGTAATCAAAGGTGTTTCTACATCCGGAGTAAGCTGAACCGGTAACTTTTGCATCCCAATCACCCCGAACATCACAACCATGATAACACCCACGGCCACGGTGACTGGCTTCTTTATAAAAAAACCAATGATATCCATCTATTTTTTCCTATGAATTACAACCGGAGAAACTTCAACAGCCTGTCCTGAACGAAGCCGTTCATTTCCATCCACGACAATAGACATCCCAGCAGTAAAATGAGGGTTATCTGCGCCCACCTGCTTGCCTTTATATCGAACAATATTCACCGGCAACATCACCGCCTTTTTTTCTTTTATGGTATAGACAAAATCATTGCCCTGAAATTTTACCAGGGCATCCCTAGGAATCATTGCCAGCACCTCTGGTTTTCCTGTAGGAACCCGAACCGATGCAGACATATTCTGAGCAATCTTTTTTAACGGAGGAATCCGTATTTTTAAAAACACATTTTTGGTTTTCACATCGGCAAAAGGTGATAAATTTTCAATGACGCCTGTTAACTGTTTATTATACGCATTTATCGTAACATCAACCTTCTGGCCAATGTTTAAAAACTGTAACAAAGTTTCGGACACAGGGACCTTGATAAAAAGGTCATTTATCGATCCAATATCCACAAGAGATTTGCCAGGGTTGACCCAGTCTCCTGAATCCACTTTTTTTTCAAGGATAACACCATCAAACGGCGCGTTAATGACACTTTTTCTTTTGTTAATTAATAATTTTTCCAAGCTCATCTGGGTGGATAATAGTTTCAAAAGGGCATCCTGATGGGCAAATTGTGCGTCATCATATATCATTTCACTGGCAGAACCTTTTTCAAACAATGCTTTCATACGTGCGAATTTTTTCTCCAGATGACTGATATTTAATCGGCCCAGCCCTATTTGATTCTGGTGAATGGTAATCTCTTTTTCAAGAATTTCTGTATCTAAATAAATTATAGGGCTTCCTTTTTTTACTCTCTGCCCTTCTCTTACTCTAATGGAAGCGACCAGGCCAGAAACCTCCGAAGAGATATGGCTAATGCGATCATAATACAACGTACCAAGAAATTCATGGTCCCGGGCAATTTTTTCAAGGATAATTTTTGAAACCACTACTTTTGCCGGGGGCTTTTCCCCTGCCAACCCCATGGACACATTAAATACTAGCAACAAAACCAAAAGCGCACGTAAAACACATTTTTTCACAATAAAATTCCCATCTATTTTTGTATTATTCTTATCATTCGTATGAGCCATATCACTACTAAGAAAATCAGTTCATTATATGCTATATAGTAAGTATTTTGGGTACAATTAAAAGTCAAGATTTAAAAGGCCCGCCTATCGTTTACTATAAGGAGGGTTCATACAAAATACCTCCCCTGTTTTTCGACAAACACCACAACGATCATCTGAACAAAACTCACATGAGAAACAATCCTTACACGGATGTTTTTTTTTACACTTCTTTTTTGTTTCCGGGACATATACTTTTCCCATAAGACCCGGAACTTTGACAAATGGCATATGTATTTCCTTTCGCAAATAAGAGATTGTGCCTCTTTTTACAAAGCTAAGAAGGAAATAAAATGATTCAAGCTTACAAGATTTAATTAAATGATATTTTCCAAAAGATTATCATATTGATGTACACAGCTTTCCCATGAAAATTTTTCCATTTCATTTGATAGTATTTCAGCCATATCGATGTATTTTTCGGGATTTAACAACGCATGTTCCAGCTTTTTTACCAACTCTTTTTTTGAATGATATAAAATATGGAGATGCAGCTTGTCGGGCATAATCTCAGGATAAGACAGTCGATTTGGCAATAGTGGGAAACAGCCTTGCCGAACAGCCTCCACAACTGAAATACCAAAATTTTCCTGGATGGCAGTACTAACCACAATCGAACCTTTTTTTAACCAGGAAAGATACTCTTTATGAGATTTAACATACCCAAATACTCGAATCTGATCTTTAAAAACCTTTTGAGCATCATCAAATACTTTAGGGTACGCATCCGGGCGTTCTCCCAAAATCACCAAATCAAAAACAATATTTTTCTCTTTTATACATTGTAAAGCATCAAAAAAGAACTCAGGGTTTTTGTCATATTCCCAACGGTGATTCCAGATGATCATCGGCGGTGTTTTCTCTTTTTTTTTAACCTCACAACTCCCGGTTCCAAAACGGCAACCAGGGTAAACAACTTGGGTTTTCATCTTGATCTGTTCGATCATCCACAAAGGTTTGGGGTCTGGCATCTGCTTTATTAAAGATTTGGCAGCAGTTATAAATTCATTAAAATGAAATTGAGAATTAAATAAAACTTTATCAGAAACAACCGCAGACGTAATATTAATAAACCCTAAATAAGAATCTTGTTTTTGCCCCGGTGCCAGAGGATATGACAATTGATTTTCATGAAAATACATTACAATGGGAGGAAGATCTTTACCCAAAAGCGCTTTGAAATCTGCTATATTCATCATATCCGTTGCGAAGATCACATCATAATCTGATATATTTTCAATATGATCAGCAAAATAGAAAGCCGCCCCTCTCATGCGCCATTTCCAACGACTGTCCGGTAACGTGATAAGGGTAACTTGATGACTGGAATGGGATTTAAAACCTAAGGCAACATCTTTGTGGGAACCTCCGTAAAAAGGTTCAAGAAATAAAATTTTCAAATGATCGCATCCCAAGTATTAAAATTTCATATAAATACTCAATTTCCAGGTATGCGTCAAGATCAGGCAGCAATCACTTTGTTAATGTATTTTGATGCAACAACAGATAATTCTTTAAGGTTATAAGGTTTGCTCACATATTCCACCACGCCTAAAGCCTTGGCGCTATTTTTATCAAAGGTATCACTATGACCTGTACACATAACAACCGGAAATCCAGGACGGATTTTAGTCACTTCTTTTACTAATAATTCTCCTGTCATTTCCGGCATGGCCAAATCTGTAATCAACACATCAAAAAAATCAGGTGACATGGTAAAATATTGCAATGCTTCTCGCCCTGAGTTAGCTGTCGTCACAGAGAACCCAAGATTTTCAAACATTTTTTTTGCAATCATCGTAATTTCTTTTTCATCATCGACAAACAAGATTTTCCCCTCAATCTGAGAAAGCGGTATCTCTTCTTGTTTTTTGACAAACACTTTTTCTTTTTTATATACTGGAAAATAAATCACAAAACAGGTCCCCTTCCCCACTTGAGTCTGAAAAGATATAAAACCCTCAAATTGTTTTACAATTCCAAGCGTCGTCGTCAAGCCAAGGCCGGTTCCTCCTTTATTTTCATTTGTACTGAAATAAGGTTCAAATATTTTATTTTCAACATCCAGAGCAATACCGGTGCCATTATCTTTTACACTGATGGTGACATAACTGCCCGGCTTCAGACCATTAGATACCCTCGGATCATCATCACCGAAAGATTCATTTTTCAATTCAACCTCCAGACAAGGAGACTCCACAGCTTCCATAGCCTGCTTGGCGTTGGTACAAAGATTCATGAAAACTTGGTATATCTGAATTGAATCTGCCCTTATCAGATCCAGTCCCTTATCTATTTTTTCAACAATTTTAATATTTGTTGGCAAAGTCGATCGTAAAAGCTTTAACGCCTCTTTGATCACGGGAGAAAGGTATAGGGGTTCAGTCTCCAATGTATGTTCCCGCGTAATCGTAAGGATCTGGCGAACAAGGCCACTGGCGCGATATCCAGACTCCTGAATTCGTTCAAACTCTTTTTTACCGTAATCAAAATCGTCTAAATCCATCAACGCAACTTCTGCATTCCCAATAATCGATGTCAAAATATTATTAAATTCGTGAGCAATCCCACCGGACAATGCGCCAATAGCTTCTAACCTCTGCGCGTGATGCAGATCACGTTCCAACTTTTTCTTAGCTGTGATGTCTCTCATAAAGACTAAGTTAACAGGCTCTTCATCCCAGATTGACGGGACAAACCGATTGTGAACCCAGAGAGTACTTTTATCCGGCTTTAATATTCGGACCTCAAAATTAATTTCTTCCCCTCTGGATAAAATAGATTTTTCATAATTTTCTAAAACAATACCCAAATCATCCGGGTGAATAAAGTCCACCAGATTATCTGACACATCAGCAGTATGCGATAAACCCATCATATCGTATACCTTTTTATTGGCATACAAAAACTTGAGTTTTTTAACAATAAGGATGCCATCATCTGAATTTTCAACAAGCAGCCTCAATTTTTCCATACTTTTTTTAAACATTGTTTTTTGTTTTTTCATACGAACCCGAGCATTCTTAGACCATCGCGCAATCATTAACGCTGTAATCAGCGAAATGCCACAAAAAAGGAATGCAATAAAAACAGGGTTATATATATATGAGAACATATCGTCGATATCTGTGGTTTCATTGCGAAATGCATCATTTGCTTTTGCAGCAACGATATCGGCGGACCATGTGATTGGTATAAGAGCACCAAAAAATATGAGATTCAGCAGGATACCAAAAATAATTACTTTAAAACTACCTAAAGGCTTTTTCATTTTATCACCCGGTAATTGAAGTAAACGATATTGGTTTTTTAATTGAGAAAATTTGAAATTCACTCACTATAACATATCCCACAATATTAAAAAAACCCTTTTAAAAAAAATATTGCCAATTTATAATTTCAAATGTAAACACAAGGCATGAAAAAAAAAGGACACGGTTTCAACATTGAAAAATAAAGAAAACCCAAGACAAATATTTAAGGGAAAAGATCTGTCAATTGAACTTGAATGCCTTGGAGCAAACAAATATACTAAAATAAGTTATCCGATAAAATACGGAATTTTCTCTCGTATTGAAACTTGCGACTACATCTTTGAATTCAATCAAAACCACGAAATAAAACATGCCAAATCCAAGAAAAAATCCTGGATACACCCATCGGAATGGCTCAAACGCACCATTGGAAATGACTGGATCTATTACTCCTCAGGTGGATATGCTGGTGTATATGAAGCATTGGGAGAATATTACCTGCCTAACCTCACATATCCAACCAATTCCCTTTTAGGAGGCAAGCCTTTCTTAGAAGATGAGATTGATAAGATTGTCAATCAATGGCACCAGATAATTTTGCGCAGTCTTGATGATCCAAAGATCCCGGAACCCTTCTTAGAATGGACCGAAACGATCAGACAAACAACACCCCTTCAATTACATAAAAAAGCAAAAAAACTATTTAACATCTCCGGAACCCGTGTAACCGTAATGCCGCCAGATGCCAGACATGTTGATTATAATATCATTCCACTAAATATTTCGGATGGATGTTTGTACAAATGCCGATTCTGTAAGATCAAAAGCCAAAAAAAATTCCAAACTCGATCCCAGGAGAATATTGACACGCAAATCAAGGCACTCAAACAATTATACCAAGAGGATATTGTCAATTATAACGCCTTGTTTTTGGGAGAACATGATGCCTTGAACAGTGCTGAAGATATCATCATAGAGACTGCTCAAAAAGCCTACCATGCATTTTCTTTTTCCTCTTCATATATGGAAAAGACGTTTTTGTTCTTATTTGCCAGCGTAGATTCTCTATTAAATAAAAATAAGGCTTTTTTCAAAAGACTGGATGCACTTCCCTTTCAAACGTATATCAATGTTGGTTTAGAGTCCTATGATCCAGAAACTCTTGCTCTTCTTGGAAAACCCACCACCCAAAAAAAAGTGGGGGAGGCATTTAAAAAAATCCAAGCTATAAATGATTGTTTTTCCAACATCGAAATTACGTGTAATTTTGTTATGGATCAAGATTTGCCCAAAGCGCATTATAACAGTGTGATGACCCTAATCAGGACGAATATCAATCGAACGAAACCTAAAGGCTGTGTATATTTTTCACCTCTAACGTTTGGTCAACCTTCCCGCCCTGCATTGTATGATTTTTATAGACTCAAATCTTTAAGTCGCCTGCCTACTTTTTTATATCTAATTCAACGTTTGTAAAACAACCGACTATTTAAGCCAAGTCTTCGATATTCGTTTTGGTTGGGTTCATCCTCATGCCGCTGCTCAATAATTTTTTCAAAGAAATTAAAAAATTCTTATAGTTTTTAGCACAACCATTTTTCCTGACCTCCTGAGCCAATATATTATACTGATCATCACTTAAAATACCTCTTCTTTTGATCAATATCTCAACTTCCTTGGGCAAACCTGTATCACAATAAACCTTTAAAACCTCATCCAGTTCAGAAGAAGTTAAAACAACCTCTCGCTTATTTAAAGTATTAAGCAACCGTCTTCCGTTTCCATTCTCAGCAAAACCTATAACCTTCTCAAACAAAGCTTTATTCTCCATCAAAAATGCCACAGGTTTTATCTAATATGTTTCAATAATAATAGATACAATCTCGGTTTTCGGATTCATAACTTCCTTGAATTTAACATTATATACAGATTTTTCTAAAACAAGTTGGGCGATTTTTCCTTTAACAATGGTTCCTTTTTCACACTTATTTTTAATCTTTATGACCGCCTTAGACTGAGCCAGAGAGTTGATATGTTTTGCCCCAAGTTTTAATCTTAAAGCCTTAAGTTCTTTTATTTCGTTTTCTATTTTTTCTATTTCTTCGGACTTATCTTCAATTTCTTTTTCAAAAGCGGCAAGACGGGCTTTAAATTGAGTCTCAATCTGATCCGCCTTAGAGATAGCATCTTCATCCTTTTCCTGATTTTCTTCCGGGTCCGGTTCTGGATCAAGTTGCTTTTTGATATGCTCTACAACCTTATCAAGCGTCATTTTCCCAATTGATGTCATTATTTTATTACGAAATGCCAAAGCCGTATCTGTTTCTGGAAATCTTAGATAAAAAGCCTTGATGGATGAAAAATCTGGCAAAAGATACAAATACTTGATCTTATCTTCAACACTCTCATGCTGATAAAGTTCCGGGGCTTGAATAATCTCGATAAAATTATTTAATATATCTTGTTCAATCAGGTGGTTTTCTTCTTCTTGCTTTTCTTTTTTGTATTCTTCAGTCAAATCTGCAATATCACTCTCTTTTCTTAAAATGGATAATTCAGCCTTTTTTGTTTCAATTGTAAAATCTATCGAAGGAGTTTTGTCTCCGGGTTTAAGGCCAAAATGAAGCGTTGACGGAGTGTGCTCCCCCTTAACAGCATTTCCAATCGTAATGCTGTTAAATGCCATCAAATCTGAACCGACAACGGTTGAATTCAAGGCTAAAAGCTCGCCTGCTGTCTGAATATTTGAATTGGTTATGGATTTAGATACGCTAATTGATCCTTGGCAGATAATTTGAACTTGTTGAGCACTCTCTTTATCTTTTGGCTTTTTATCGGTACCGATCATACCTTTAACATCAATATCACCTGTACAAATCACATTTCCCATAAGATCGCCTTGAAGTAAAAGGCTATGACATCTTAATGTTGCCTCCGAAGTTATGGTACCGCGAATTTCAACTGTTGCAGATTCATACATTTTTTCAGTATCATTTCGAATACTACCAACAATTGTCTTAATCTCAGATTTTTCAACAACCGGTTCAACCATGAGAATGGTACCATTTTTTAAAATCGGACAACCAGCAATGGTAGCAAAAAAAACATCCCCTTTTTTAACAACACCACTTTGAGCACTTAACACACAAGTAGAAGGGTTTCCTGGTTGGACGGGATAACCTAAAACATCTTTTCCAGGCTTTCCTTTTTTCCCCGAAATGATCCGTGCCAGAAGCGTTCCTTTTTTAACAAATAAAGTTTCATCATTATCTGTTTTCTCTTCGCCTGTATTCTCTTTTGCATCACCATTTTCTTTGGATGCTGTGGTTTCTTCAAGCTTGGCTTCTTTTTTAGAGGCCTCATCTTCATCCGGCTTATTTACTTCGTTTTCTTCATCTGGCTTATTTTCTTCGTTTTCTTCATCTGGATCAGGCTCAGATTCGTCAGGCTCTTTAGTTTCTTCTTTTTCTGATTCAACTTCTGATTCTTGGGGTTGCTTATCATCTGTCTCTTCTTTTTCAGCAGAATCATTTTTTTCTAAAGGTTCTGGCTTTTCTGGTTCTAATTTTTCTTGCTCTGGTTTTTCTGGTTCTGAAGAATCTGAATCTGCCTGGTTTAAATTATCTTGAACAGGAATAGATTCGTTTTTAAAATAAAATTGGATACTCTCGTCGATACATTTTTTTATAGGTGATCCCTTGGCAACAAGAATCGGAGAACCCTTTTTTGCATTTTGTATAAATTCTTCCAAAACAGAGTCTTTCACAATACCAAATTTAATCCCTGCCTTTCTTAGCCAGATAAGAAACTCAAAAATTGGAACAGCTTCATCTGTTTCTGCTATTTTATTTACATATGCCTCTACCCCATCTTTAGAAAAATTATATTCAAATAGTTTATTAAGTCTTTTTGAAATTTTAATTTCAGACTTTATCGTATACAGCGCATTTTCAAGGTTAAGTGTTCTTTTTTCAAATTGCTTTTGCTCTAAAAGGATCTGCAGTAAATCTCCATCAGACAGTTTTGCAATTTCCTGAAGAATCTGGCCGATGAACCGAGGTTTTTTCCTTGCATTTATTTCTTCTTTTTGAACTTCTAAAGCCGCATTTACCTGCGCTATTGAAACCAGTTCTTTTTTAATGGCCAAAACTCCAAATCGTTTGTTAATGGCCTCTTTTTGAATTTGGCTTGCACCAATATCATTTAAAGCTTCAAGAAGATTTTCATCTTTAATTCGATTTTGAGTCAAAAGAATAGAAACCCGATCTGCATTGGTCATGGTCTTATTTTCCACAAGAACATCCCCAATTTTTATATTAATACGATATTTTTTAAAATAACTTTGCTGGTGCTTAAGGGCTTTATCAAGATCGGCTTTGGTGGCCAAACCATTTGCAATTACCAGTTTACCAAATTGGTGATCCCTGCATAACGTTTGCAGATGTGCATCAAAGATAAATAGACAATCTATTTCTTCTTCTGAAATAAGCTTCTCCTGCTTAAATATATCTGTCACATTAATGTCTGACTTTTCCTGAGATTTTTCTTCCAAAAGTTTAGTTACTTTCTCTTTTTCAGAAGGGTCAATAGATAAGTAGTCAAAAGCCAGATCAATAATATGCATGTTCTGTTTAAAAATATCTAAGGTTGTGACCGCAGAATTCATTGTTCTCCTGTTAAGAACAGCTTAATTATAATAAATCGCTCAAGGTAATCATTCCAATCATCAATATCGTACGAACTGATTTTTTTGCATCCAATGTTTCCTATCTGTTTTTTCTTCGAAATTCATATCATTTGATTTAAAAAAAATAACTCAAATTACAGGAAAAAACAAACAATAAAAAACTCTTTTTTATGCGATGCTTTACTTTTTATAGCACTTGTCGTGCTGTTACTACCAGCCATTGTTAAGAACTACTCTTGCTCATTCACTGCCCCCGGTGCCCCCCAAATGCTAATCTGGCGAGCAGCAACAGCCATTAAAATGTTAGCGCTTAAGCCAAAGAAAATGGGCTTGAAAAGAGTTATTGATTTTGCATTTGACTCACCATCTCCTGCATTCCTTCAACAGGAGCCCCCAGTGCATCGGCCATTCGATCCATAAAGCTGAAAAGTGATACCACTGCGATGGTTTCAAAAATTTCTGGATCTAAACACCCTTTATCTCTTAAATCCTGAATCGTACCCTCATGAATTTTATAAGAGTTTTCTGTGACAGTCTTTGCCAAAGCAAGCAAAGTCTTCGTTTTTTCATCGATAAGGGATGACCCGTCTATATCCTCAAGAATCGACTTGACTTCATTCTGAGTAAACCCCTGCGCCATGACCATGGCGCTGTGAGCATCAACTCAGTATGCACAGGAATTGAGTTTTGAAACATAGGCTGCGATAAGCTCTTTTGTGCGTCTGGGCAATGCGTGGTCTTCCACCATCAACCGGTTAACATAATTAACAATGGGTTCTAAAAGATCGGACCTCATACTTTGGGCCACAAAAATCTTTGGAACCATCTGGAACATTGATGTCAGTGTCGTGTAACTTTCCTGAAGCTGGCCTGTGGCTTTCTCGGGATCTATTGTAGGGAAAAAATAACTCATAAGCATAATCTCCTTCATATGATAATTTAATTTTAAATACTCTGTTCTCTTTATTTGTAACGTATGTGCACTATACAATCTTGGAATCAAATATTCTGTAGCAATAGTTACAATAATAAAAATAATTTCACATCATTGTTATGTCAACTCTTCTGGTGATTCTCCCCCCGAATATTGTACATACAGAGTTAAGCTAATCCGATAAAACAAAAGAAAAAAATGTTCAAGATTTTAGAGATGAAAGATTAAATGTATTGAACTCAACCCAAAGAAGACCTGTCCCAGAAAGGTTTTAATTGAATATAGATATAGACCATCTTTTTACCAAAAAGTCTGTGACGCTCGACTGTGGGGTAGAATAGATATACTTTTGGATGATACCGCTTCCATTGTACTTTTAATTCTTTCAGCAACTTATCAGATAACAGAATATATCTATCTTTATTGTATTTGCCTTATCCAACTCTGATCAATTTACGGCTCGATTCAATATATTCAGATTTAATGATACAAGCTCACTAACACACAACCCATTAAAACAAACGGCAATAAGCATTATGCAAGTAGTCTTTATTGTTAAATTTGACTAAAAGCGATTACTGAGTGAAAAAGTCCTATGGTATGGAAATCGGTTTTCCTACCCCACAATAATAGACATAGTCCGCACCGCAATGGCATGGTTATAGTTCTATTTTTATGTATAAAAAATTTCATTTGACACACAATTGTCCATGATTTATAAAATACTACCTAAAAAACGAGGTCTTATCATACAATCAGATTTACTATGGGATTAATAACTTGTTAAATTTGATATATAAAAGGAAATTATTATGTTGAAAAATATTTCTACACTTATCATCCTGATGCTCTCTTTATTATTACTGACTAGTTGCGGTGCGAAAAGGTATACCGTAAATTTAAATCCTAATGCGTTTCAAGGTGCTTATTTAACAGACAATGCTATCTCTGCCATTACTCCTCCCATTAAATTTTCAAGAGGCACATATATTGATAAAAGAAGCAGTAAGGAATTTTTTGGAAGTTCTAAGGCTTATATTATTTTAACCGATAATGAATTTAGTGATGCCTTTTACGACGGACTAAAAGCATTCCTAATATCATCTAATCATTCATGGGAAAATATAGAAACACTTGATATTAAAATTGATGTTGAGTTACTCGATACACAAAGTGAATTTATAATGGGGATGTGGGTCATTCAATTTAATTCAAGTGTATCGACAAAAATATCATTTATTGATTTAAAAACCGATAAAACAATTTATCAACAAACATATAACGGCTCTTCATTAATCAGAAGCCCAGCTGGCCACGAATCAATGTTTAAAGCAGTTGTAAATAAGTCCATTGTGGATTGTATTAATAAAATAGGAATGGACAAAGAATTATACGAAGCGTTAGTAAAGATGAAGTCTAAGCTATAAAATTCAGATTTTATAAAAAGATAGGACCTTGAGGAAAATATTCCTTTGAAGTTATTTGCAATATGATTCTATCTATAGAGTGATATTATATTTGTACATTTTTAGTTCTTTATTTGACTGTTTTTGACTGCCGAGTCTCAAATAAAAAAACTTCATTAAGGAAACGATTATGATCGTTACGAGTAATCTATAAGATTTTATCGCAAACTTAATATGAATAGTATTTAAAAAATTAAGCGCTGACCGATTGTTTCAGGACTTTTAAGTGTGGACTTCTGGCTAAAATCCGTACCGCATCAGAATGTATGTCGCTTAATTTTTATCTCCAATAAAGAATATTCTGGCAGATCCTTCCTGATTAAATTATATTTTTACCAAAGTTGATTAGTTGAAATATCTTTACAGGCTTTAAAAAGATTGATACGCAATCTCAGTTCGAATTTTAAAAAAATCGGATATCACTCAGATTTACACGATATACTGACCTGCAAATTAATTTGTTATAACTTACGGGAGCATTGTGGAAAATAAAGACTGTTATCTCAAATGTTTTGAAGAACAGATTTATGACTCTGTTAATTTGATCTACTTAGCTGAGAAACATGCGGACTTTGACGCTGATGATATGAATTATTTTTATTATCACACATTATGCCGTTCATCAGTTCTATCTTCTGCATTATTATTCGAATCTGCTGCTAATTGTTGTATCGAATCTCTTGAGGTGAACAGGCGTTATATTAAGGACTTAGCGAAAGAAATTGATAAACTTCCAGCTCTTTCAAAATTCGATTTCATCCTAAACGAATTAAAGCCAAATAAACAATTTGATAAAGGTTGCTTTACTGTCCAAAAAGTTCAAGAAATCAAACAAATAAGAGATCGTTATGTACATCCTAAAGTTCGAAAAAAAGAATGGACTGAAATATCAGAGAATGTATGGGATGCTGACTTTGGTGAAACTGATCTTCTAAAAATTCCTATTAAGTTTCATCGTTGGAAAGCACATCACTCAATTAGTGTTCTTAAAGCAGCAAATGATTTTTTTAATTTGTTCTTCTTAGACTGGTGTGAGTTGGATACAAATACAATATGTGGATTGCTTCTAGAAGATGAAAAGGTTTCTATTCCATTTAATGCATCTGTTGGTGTCGATTTTATGGGCGGACTAAATCGTGCTGTAGAGGAATGGAAGATAGATTTTAAATTTATTGGTAAAAAATTATAACAAAACTTTTACAACAGACCGCAAAAAGCCGTGGCCGTTGAAAAGCGAAGTTAGGCGAAAAAAATCATGCTGACTGAAAAAGAAAAATTTGAAGTTAGAGGCCGTCTATGGCTTTGGGAATCAGCTATCAGTGAATGCCAAGGAATTTTGAGGCTCCTTTCGAGAAACCAGATGGAATTTGACACAGGACGACCACGTAAAAGGGAAACAGCCCTTGATGCTAAGTTTCAAGAATTCGCAAAACAGCAACCTGATTATACTCCAGGCAAAATTAAATATTCTCACCATAAAATGTTTTTTGATACCAATCCAAAAGAATTTCCGTGTTTCACTGACTGCATATCAATAACAAAATATGGACATATGCTCGTGGTTGTTCTTTTCTGCCAAATATTAAATAAAGGCAACTTTGATGAAGGTACAGTAGCGGGAAATACAAAGCATTTTATTTCAACTCATTTAAATGAGATAGTTGATAGATTGTTTGCATCAAAAGAAGAGAAAAAAAAATTTAAAAACTTCCAAAATCAATGTTTAAACGCAAGGGATCAAATGCTTGGACATGCTGATGGAAAGGCCTTCAATTTAAATCATGGTGAAGCTGTTTCAAGCATGAAAATGATATCTTCATGTACAGATGATATAGATTTTGATTATTTTTCAAATATTATCGAGAGTTTCAGAATAGAGATATTAAAATATGCTGAAGAGGTATCCGCCTAACCATGTGAGCTATCGCGGACCGTTAAACTATATTTTTTGATAAGTTTCATTCTGGGCACTTCCTTCCAGTGGTTTTTATAATATATAAAAATTATCCGAACCCAGGCCAGACTACTGGCTAAAGTCACATGCTGCAGATTATATTTCTTTATCTATGCTTTTTTTTAAAAAAAAAGAATATACAAATAAATTTAAAACCAACACCCCTAATCCGAGAAGAATCTGAACCTGCCGAGTCAGTCCGTCAGGGTAAATTACTTTTAATAAATAGTGTTGGATAAATCCTTGGCCATAACTGCCTTGACCGGCAATTGCTCTAAAATGGTTTTCCAGGGGTGTCAGTGGGCAGATCCATCCAGAAAATTCAATCAGCATCGCCCAGCAAATCGCAGGAATGTGCAGCCACGGCATCCATTTCTTATAAAACATGAGCAGACCGCCGAACACCACAAATAGAATGAACATGAGGTGTACTACCAGGATGCAGTTTGCAAAAATTAGATGGATCACAACAATCATTTCCTTTTAAAATTTTATACAAACATCGCTCGGATATGTGCTAAAAAAACCATAAAATTTATAATTACTCATTTCGAATTGTTTGAAAATATTTATAAAAAATGTTTGACAAAAGTTCTGGTACTCTGACTATAATCAAGGTTTTCGTAGTTCGAAAAATTCCCCAGACTTTCCCTGTTAGGCAAGCGTTGTCTGCCAAGAAAAGACGTTAAGTGACCATGCCCCTGTTCCGTGGTGGAAATTCATTGCTGAGTACAAAAGTTTTTTTTGGGTAAACTAATGCAAGTTTTTATATCATAGCGACTCTTTGTTTAATAGTTACAACTCCCCTGCCGATACAATATCTATGAAAAATTACATCATCAACAATTGCAAAGGATGCCATCAGTCACTTCGTATCCCTACAGATATCGGGGGAATGCTCATGCGTTGCCCGAGCTGTGGGCATGAATTCCATACTGATTTCAAACTCGGTCCGAAAGTCCGGGAAGGTGGGGATGGTAAAGAACCTGCCCAGGAAACGCCCACCAAAAGGCCCCCATCTACTTTTAAGATTATAGTATAATCTCTTCAGCCGAGAATTGAAGCCAGGATAGCAAGTCGTCATAACTTCCATCCAATCAGTGGTGTCTCCAATATAAAATAATTAGATCTTGATTGGTTTGGTTATACATTTTTCCATATATTTGAATTACTTTTTGAAAATTTATCTGTCTTGCACCTCTATTTTTATGATATAAAGAGCTTACTTGCCATTGATTTTTTAATTATAATTATTTTTCCATATTGTATTATCTTCTACTATTGTACAGATAAAAAGGAGAACAGGTTATGAAAGAGTTGATTCAGTATATTGCTAAAGCTCTGGTTGATAATCCGGATCAGGTTGTTGTTGAGGAAATCACGACTCAGCAGACCATTGTGCTGGAATTAAGAGTCGCAAAAGAAGATATTGGTAAAGTCATTGGTAAAAAAGGCAGAACAGCCCAGGCCATGCGAACTATTTTATCGTGTGCATCTGCAAAAGAAAAAAAAAGGGCCATCCTGGAAATAGTTGAATAAGACTCGTTTAACAATTATTTTGAAAAGGTATTAATATATCAAATTGATAGCTTTCTGTCCCGAGTCTGTCCGGTATCAACCAGTTATGTGTAACCCATCTGTTTTTTTAACCATGTCAATGTTTCCGGGAAGGTCTTGAACGTCACTTCCGTTCCTGTTTCTCCATAGGATTCATTTGTGATTGTGACTTTGCTTCTTAACTTTCCCAGAAGGTGCCCTTTGTCGTAGGGGATCTCCATCGTGGTTTCGACCATATTCGATTCGAAAAAATGAAGAATTTTCTTTCGCAGAAAGGCAACATCTTCGAGGTTATGCGCGGAAATAAAGATTCCATCGGGAAATTCGACATGCAGTTCTTCCAGCTCTCCAGCTGTGAGTTTGTCGATTTTGTTCAGGAGCAGCCGGCTCGGAATTTTCTCACCACCGATCTCCTTTAGGACCGAGTGCGTCACATCCAGTTGAGATCGAAAGGCCGGATCGGAGGCATCCACCGTAAACAAAAGTAGCGAAGCAGCAAGGGCCTCATCGAGGGTGGACTGAAATGATGCAACTAAATCGTGAGGCAGTTTCTTGATAAATCCAACGGTATCTGAAACAAGCACCGGAGGAAAAGCCTCCGGGTGCA
Organism: Desulfobacula sp.; assembly: GCA_033852015.1. Lineage (GTDB taxonomy): Bacteria > Desulfobacterota > Desulfobacteria > Desulfobacterales > Desulfobacteraceae > Desulfobacula. The sequence continues at coordinate 10,990 of JAWSVH010000061.1, read as the reverse complement.
GGGATTTCACACGGGTATCGAGCGTTGCAAAAAGTTTATCCTCCACCAGCACATCGCTGCCGGTCAGTTTTCGCATCAGCGACGACTTGCCGGCATTGGTATAACCGATCAAAGAGACCTGGAAATTTGTTTTCCTTCGGCTGCGCCGTCTATTCTGCTCGTCGCGAATCCCAACGAGGCTTGACTTTAATTCGGATATACGGTCCCTGATACGGCGCTTGCCAAGCTCGTGGGAAGTTTCCCCTGTCCCCTTGGATCCGATACCGCCACCTTGACGATCACCTCCAATCTGAGATGCCCTCAGCCTTGGCGCCATATAAGCCAGCTTGGCGATCTCCACCTGAATGAGGGCCTCCCGGCTTTTGGCATGACGGCTAAATATTTCGAGGATCACACCGGTTCGGTCCAAAACTTCGACGCCGGTTGCCTTTTCAAGGTTTTGCAGTTGCTTGGTGGAAATTTCGCCATCATAAATGACAACATTGGCTTTTGTAACGTTCTTTTCCATTGGGTCATCATTTGAACTCTCTTCATCAAAGTCGTCGAAACTGCCCAAAGGATAATCTTCGTCCATGTCGTCGCAGGTTTTATCTGCCGTTTTTCTGCTGAATCCTTCAACAATTCCTTTGCCACCGGTATACCTGGCAAGCTCTTTTAATTTCCCCGCGCCCAACAAGGTCCCAGCTACAGGCTTTGGGCGGCGCTGACTGAGCGTTGCGACCACTTCGAGGCCCATTGTTTTAACCAGGCGCCCGAGTTCGAGGAGGGACGAATCGCTCTCCTCATTGGAAACACCTTGGGTTTGAACTGAGAACAAGACCGCCGTCTTCTTCTTTTCTATGTTATTATTTAATTTTTCGACCATATTTGGGTTTGACCATCCGTATTCAATTTATTATTTTTTCATGGGGAACTATCGTCGTCCATATCTTTTCGACTTTATCCTATTTTGCCATACTTTGCCAGTCGACAGTTTTAAGGATTAACTATTATCAGAGCTATCCATTTTGGCCAGACCCTTTTTAATGCGACGAACAACGAACGGGTCAGATCGGTGATACTTTTAGAGTCTTCTTTCTTTGTTTGGTAAATCATTAATTGCAACCGCAGTTCTATCGTTTCCAAAACAAGGTTGTTTTTTGATTTGAACAGGATCTGAATTATTTTTGATTGCTAATCATTTGCAGAATAACACTTATTCTCCAGCAAGGACTTTTCGGGTTTTTTCCTCTTTTAACTGATTTATATTAAATTGATCAGCTTTCTGAGCAAAGGTGTTTTTAGCTGTATGGCGCTTTCCGGGCAAAGTTCCTGACAGCAAAAACAATTAATACAATCATCATAATTATATATAGGAACATTTTCCGGATCATCATTCTCAAAGAAAACAGCTTTGGGATTTGCCGGACACATATTGACACAGACCCCGCATCGGACACATTTCTCCTGTTCAATATACGGTTTTGATACTATTCGTTTATTTAAAAAATCAGAAACCAAACCTGGCTTAAATGTTTTTAAAGGCTTCCTGTCAATTTTAAAATCTTGTGTAAAGAAGCTGTCAAAGTCGTCTCCGACCAGCTCAATCTCCTCTTTTAGGTATGTCCCCATGCCGGCTTGCATACCATACTTTGTTGTCGGGACATATTCAGGGTCCAGTTTTATCAATCTACAGACCGTTGCATCCAAGGCCACGGGGTCTGAAGATAACAGCAGTATGTTCATTTTTTTGGGTGTTCCGCCTCTTGGCCCGTTCCCCTCCATACCGATAATACCATCCATGACATATAAGCGTGGGCTGATAAATTTATTCAGATCAACCAGCATTTTTGAAAAGTCACCGGCACTGGATAATTTCAGATGAAATTCTCCTTTCAAAACTCCGGGAACACAACCAAACTGATTTTTAATGGCACCTGTAAATTTTTCCAACCCATGGGTTTTCAATTTTGGAAGACTGATAACACCATCATTATCGAAAACAGCTTTTGCAATCGTAAATTTTCTATTTTGAATCCCTTTATCAAAATAGACATCCTTTCCATTTTTAAAATCTGCCAATGGGATATTCAGTTCATCTGCAACCTTAGCCAAGCCGGCTTTCTTTGCCGCACGCAAGGTTTTACCAATTGCGGGTGAGTCACCATAGCTCACAACCACTTTTGCATCTATTAATGCTTGTGCGACAGCTTTAAAAACTGCCGGATGTGTGGTCACACACTTTTGGGGAGGTTCAGCCACCAAAAGGTTAGGCTTTAATAAAATCTTTTCACCCTTCTGAATAAACTGAGAAATTCCGCCGATTAATGCCAAACCTTTTTCAATGGATTTTTTTACGATTTCATCATCATAAGATTCACATCTGATAAGCGCTACTTTTGACATAATGCACCTATATTATCTTTTTGGGAGTATTTTATTTTACCCCTAATTTTTTTAAATCCATATCCAATTCTAAGCCATTATAGATTTTACCAACTCTAAAGTTCCCATTAAATTCAAGCGTCGGCACCACCCAGTCATCCCCACCATTTACTTGAATAATTTTTTGAACTATTTCGTCGGACTGTTCTTCAATTTCGATGTATTCAAATTCAATGCCATTTTTTTCCAAATGTTCAACCGTTAATGTACAATGCGGGCACCACTTAGCAGCATATACTTTCAACATAACATCTCCTTAACTCATTAATTTAATTCATTTTTTGTCAATGTGGCATATTCTTTACGCAATAGCATGATGGCAATCACCCAGATACAGCAGACAATCATCACGAGCCAACTTAGATGAATTATCCCTATAGAAACCGGCAACCACTGGGTAACCAAAAGAATTACAAACGAACCCAGCACCTTAAATAAGCGGTATCCAAGCATATCCAGCCAGGCCTTGGCCTGATAGATCAGCACCGGGTCTATGGGTACATATAGCAATTCTTTGGATGCTCGATTAATCGAATAAGACAATCCTCGATCACTAATTTTTGTGATACTGATCATTAAATTACTGGGAATGGCTATAAAAAGCAAAGAACATCCCATAATCATCAATGGTTGTGCAATCAGGCCTGCAATCGTTCCAAATGTTCGATGAACCAAGGGTGTAATACCTAAATTAATCCCAATCGAAACAATGTTCATAACACTGAAAAAAGCAGATAGGTATGCTGTTCTTATCTCTGTTTGCGGGAAGGTCTTTTCAAGAATATTTAAAAACTGATATTCAATTAAAGGAGAAACGATCTGAGCCAGCAACAATATCCCTCCAATGATCAACAGATATCGATTGTTCAGTAATGCTTTTAATTTGCTCCCATTCTCTTTTTTTACAAAGGTCACAGGGACAGATTCACAATAGATCCCTAAACGTCCCATGGCCCAGGTCAACAAAAACACAATAAGAATGGTAAAAGCTGCTGTTAAAAGTAAATCCGGTGTTTCAAGAGAGGTTCGACTGATAAGCAAAGCAGAAATAATACCACCGACCACCCCGCCGACAAGGCCACCGGTCCCTACAAATCCATACCATGATTTGCCTTCACGGGTGGTATAAATTGCATTGGCAAGGCTCCAGAATTGCTCCACCAATACCACACCGACAATATCCACAAACACATAAAATCCAATGACAGAATAGGTGCCTGGAGAGTTTAATAAAAACCTGAATAAGATTAAGGCGGCACTGATGCTCAGACAGGTGCCCATAACCACATGAATCCGACTATAATGTTTAACCACCTGGTTATAGAAACTGATAAATATAATAATGGCAACGGCAGTAAGAATCCACACATACGGCAGTTGTTTTGCACCCATCACCTCTAAAAACAGCGATCGACTGGCAGGTTTAAGCTGGTAATAGGCCGTTATAATTAAAAAAAAATTAATAAATAAAAATGAGGATCGGACACCCAGTTTCCGAAGTGCTATATATTTTCCGTTACACTCAAATTCTGAATCAGGTACATTATTGTTCTCTTGCAAGTTGGTTTCCTTTTTATAATTCCCCGGAAATGAAGACGATAATTATGACGGCAATTATGAAATTTGTCACTCTATTTTAAATCGGACATCTTTTTTTTGTATTCTCTTTCTAACATCCGATGCAATCGCATGGCCAAAGTTTGATGCGCCACTGCAGAATTTTCGTACAACACATTAGACATCACCGCCACCAGATAATGCAGTTGGGGTTCCACCGCCGGAGACTCAACAATCGCTACAGAACACAACTGGTTCAATTCATTGCCCCGGTATTTTTTGCAAATAAAGTCCGGTTCAGGACGGCATTTATACAATGACCCGGATTTAAAGTATACCGCAGAAGAATAGAGCGCCGGGGCCGAAGCATACCGGATTCTCTTTCCTGTCATATACATTAAACGTTTAATTTCCCGACTTGAGAATGCATCGACCAGCAAGCCTTGTTCCAGCTTCAACAAATAATGAACCAATTCTTTTGGGGTTGCATAACTTGAAGTACCCGGCACCTTTTTTTTGCCATTCCAGGTAAAAAATGACCCCTGGCGAAATTCCTCTAAGTTAATACCATTTCGGGTAAGCGGCTGTTGAATACTTTTGGCAAGAAGGCGCTGCAAATCCCGTTTTGATGTGGTGCTAAAAAAAGTGTCTGCCACTGACGGTGACACAGGATACTGACGGCCAAACTGATTCATCAGCAAAAGCTGCTTTTGAACCATGGCAGCCGCAGCATTGGAGCTTGCCGACATCATCCAGTCAAGATACGTCCACAAACTGGCCTGATCACCTTTATGGATTGCACGGTATCGAATCGGGCTTTTATCTCCCTTCCAGACCGGGACCTTATGATGATCGGACAATATAAAATCATCTGCAATAACCATTGTGTTGCGCAGAATATCAAGGCGTTTTTGGATATCTGCTGGATAAATATCTGCAAGCGCCTGGAAAATGGCCAGCGCCACAACCAGCTTTCCCACACTGCCCGGGTTGGCTTTAAAAGATCCATTCACCTGGGCATACCGAGGAGCAGAACCGTTTGTCACATCTAAAACAGCAACCCCATATGCATCTGCATCTTTCCCTAAAAATTCTCGAATTTTTTTGCCCAGTTCAACATCAGGCTCAGGTATTTTTATCTGCCCCAATCCATTTAAACGCAAATCCACCTGCTCTATAGATAATTGTGCCCCGGCCACCCGCTTAGGCCCACGAATTTCACCCAGCTGGGATAACCGTAACCCCTCAAGACGAACAATTCCGGTATGATCATAGCCATCCAGAGGATAGGCATGAACAAGCCCTGTAATAGCCAGAGCCATTAACACCATTATAAAAATAGATGAGGTTTTCATAAATTATCCTGGCCGGGAATCCTTTCCAGATCCACCATTTTTTTATCTTTGTTCTTTAAATTTTCATCCATATGATTAAGATATTGATCATTTTGAGACCTAAAATCATCCAGAAGCGGACGAATCTGAAACAAGACCAACTTGTCATTCAAAAAACCAAATTCCACGTCCGCCGGAACCGCCCTGCCCTGATCATCTTTAAGTACCGGGAATCGATCTGGCAATTGCTTTGCAAAATCAACCAAAAGCTTAATATCGTTTGAATTCAAAACTTCATCTGTACCGCTGGCATCTATCTTCTCCATCCCGCCCGTTTCTCGCACCACCCGTTTTTGTGGTTCTGTGGCCTGGGACAATACCGTCACTTGTCCGGTATCCATATGAATCCACAATTCTTCTGCCGTTTGCCCGGAAACAGCTCCCCCGACACCTTCATTCACCGCAATCGTCAACCATCCTGTCTGTCCTGTTTTTAAATTCTTTGTTACCATTACCCCTGATTTTTCAACCGGCACGGTTTTCATCAACAAGACAGAAGCATATACATGTTCGGGATTCTCTAAAAATGCATGGCGCCATCCAAAAGATCTTTGGGTAAAAGGCGATGCCCAGACCCTTCGTATCGCTGCCAGAATATTTTCAAATCCCACCACATGGGGAACGGTCAGGTTTAACCCGGCCCCTGTAAATCCTGGCAAATCCTCTACATTGGTATCGCTGCGAACAAACACGCCATAAGTACCGTTGGGCCCAAGATTTTGCACCAACATGGTCTCAAGGTCTTTTTTAAATTTATCTCCAGGATCCGTTTGAAGAATCCAGGAACGAATGCGTAAAAGAGTGGCCGTTATAACTCTTTTTTGCTCAACAGGTTTTTCTCTAAGTGCATCAATAAGTTTATACTGATTTTTCATCCAGTCAAACATACTGGGCCCGGATGGTGAAAATGGCTGATCCAAAAATGTTTTGAACATAGCAAAAGGGATCACCACCCCATCTGTAACGGCTTTTGGAAAATGATATTTAAGTTCGCCTAAATTGGCTGCTTTTGGACCTGCCAGTCTGCCGGAATCCTTTGCCCTAAGATCATTCAGTGTTAAAAAACCTCTATTTTTTAAATCCAGCTTTTCAACATCCGCTTTGAGAATCCGCCGTTTTCCCTTCTTTTTTTGGGCAAACACTTTATTCCAGCCCGGATGATATTCTTCTATTTTTACCAATCCTCCGGGACTCACCGCCAAAATCACTCGTTTATCTTTGTAGGCTTTTATTTGTTCCAGCAATTGCCCACCCACTGACACATTTGGAATCCCCAGATTCCGGGCCAACAGTTGCACATGGGAAAGTATGTTCCCTCTGCCCGCTGTCACAATTCCTGCCACCGGTGGCAGATCAGAGGTGGTCGTCGGCAACACCAGAATAGAATCAGAAGAAAAACGTTGCAAATCCTGTCCTGGCAAAGGATACCTTAAAATTCCTCTGGCCAGACCCGGATTCAATCCATTTATACCACTGCTATAAATTTTCCCCAGGATATCATGGGAAATTCCCAACTGCCAGCTGTTATCCACCATCAAGTGATCAAGAACATGTGAATAGATCAACATCAGGCTTGAATGAAGCCGGTCATGGACATATCGAACAGACAGTGGTTCAATGGTCTGAAAATGACGTATGGTCTTTGAAAAATGAAATTGAAGTTTACGTTCTGTCCAGTCTGAAGCACGAGACACATATATCAAATCTGACCTGAGCTCGAGCAAATCTTGGCCTGGACTCATTTGTTTTTCAAACACCTTTTTTAATGTTTTATACTGACGCTGCGAAATCAATCCGGTACCATAAAGTGCATCCGTTGTTTGACTCAACCAGGCAAGAGACTGACCGGTAGACACATTGGAAAGATGCTCTAATAAATCTGCCGACAAACGAAAGAGTTCGTCCTCTAACAGAATACTGATATCCAGAATAATCAATCGGGTTACAGCCTTATCTACTTGTAAAAAATGATTGCGAAGTAACCTACTCAACTGCCCTGTTATATCAAACCGAACCAAAGAATTTGTCTCTTTGTCCAGTTTTTGGGCTCCCCTTCGAAGCTGTTCAGAAAATTTTGGCAAACGGGCCTGATCTGCCAGCGCTAAAAGATGTTTTGTTAAATCTTTTGGAGAAAAAACAGCTTCGATAAGCCCGGCCAATTGCTCATAGGTGTCTGCAAGCTCAGCCTGGCCTTGTTTTTTAGCATATTGCCTTACCCGGTCCGCATCGGATACCTCGGGTTGCACATGAATCTTTATGCGCAGACTTTCAAAATTAGAGTCTGTCTGGGCAAGCATCAAAGACAATTGGCGCATCTGACTTGTGGGCGCATTTTTATGATAATGCGGCAATGTACGGACAGCTTCGCGCATCAAAAGAAAATGATCCCGAATTGAATTGGGCTCTTTGAGCAATGCGAGCAACAAAGCTTCGCCACCTAGGGCTTCGTCTTCTGTTTGCAACGCACCACGATAATACCGTGCCTTTTTAAATATCCATCCATCATCAGCCTGGATTAAAAATTGTTCGATAATCATCTGCTTTAATATCCCTGGATAGCCCGAAGATGTCATAAACGTATTTGCCGAAATATCTGCAAACACATTGGCAATCATATATCCTTCACTGCGAAGGGTTTGAACCTGTTGAGTCCATTCCCCATGCTGAACACCCCCGCCATGTTCCTGACAGGCATACGCCTTGGGTTCCAGTATCGTACCATCATTACAAAACCATCGAATACGGCTAAACGGTCCTCTTGGGGCTTGTTTCATATTCTCAATCCAGGAACGAAAAACATCGGTCTGTTTTGCCGATACCGGCTGAACACTTAACACCAGAAGCACTATCAGAACCACCCGAATCCATTTCATCATATTTTAACCCTTTCTAACTTCAGATCATCTCAAATTATTTTCAACTATTTTTAAATCATAATCATTATTGGGACATTATTAAAGATCAATTAAACACACTTTTAAAAATAATCTATTGAAAAGAATCATCATTTTAGCCATTGCAAAAAGCTATAATCTGCAAAAACATAGGTGGTTGTGATATCCGTATAGTTTTGCTAAAAGTAGACAAACAAACTTGTGTCAATCTTAAGCGAGAATATATTCATGTCATTATTCAACATCATCGCGATCATTATTACGGTTTCTGCACTCTTTAGTTTTATAAACCATAAATACATCAAATTACCTTCAACCATTGGGATTATGCTCATCTCCTTTATGGTTTCCATGGGAATTATCCTATCTGGTAAATTAGGGTTTGATACCGGTATCACAAGAATTGTCAACCACATTGATTTTAATGAAACCTTAATGATCGGAATGCTGTCATATCTTTTATTTGCAGGGGCACTGCATATCAATCTTGATGATCTTTTAGAAAATAAATTGGAAATCGGTTCTTTTGCTTCTGTTGGAGTTTTGCTCTCGACATTTATAAGCGGCAGCCTTATCTTTTTTGTATTTCAAGCAACAAACAACCCCATTGATTATATATATTGTCTCTTGTTTGGGGCATTGATCTCACCGACAGACCCCATTGCTGTTCTGGGAATTCTTAAACATGCCGGGGCCCCTAAAAAACTTGAAATCAAAATTGCTGGAGAATCTCTTTTCAATGACGGCATCGGCGTGGTAATTTTCCTGACCATTGCAGGCATCGCCTCGGGCCAGAGCCATTTAAGCATCGGCCATATCTCTCATATCATTATCCAGGAAGTTGCCGGCGGTGCTGTTTTAGGGCTTATTTTAGGCTACTTTGCCTATCTACTATTAAAACAGGTAGACCAATATCAAGTTGAGGTTCTCATTACCCTGGCGCTGGTCACCGGCGGCTATGCTCTTGCTTTGGCGCTAAATGCTTCCGGACCGATCACCATTGTTATTGCCGGACTTTTAGTTGGCAATAAAGGCCGGCAATTTGCCATGTCCCCAAAAACCCGGGAACACTTAGATACGTTCTGGGAGCTTATCGATGAAATTTTAAATTCCATCCTTTTTGTTCTCATTGGCCTTGAAATTCTGGTCATTTCAATATCAGGGTATTTTGTTATCATGGGATTTACCGCAGCTTTTATTGTCTTATTTGCCAGATTTACAAGCATTGGCATCCCTGTCCTTATTCTCAAAAGGTTTCGGACTTTCAGCCCCGGAGCGGTTAAGATTCTTACCTGGGGAGGGTTAAGAGGGGGCATTTCCATTGCGCTTGCGCTTTCACTTCCACCTTCTGTGGCCCGGGATATTATTGTAACCATGACCTATATTGTTGTTATCTTCTCACTGGTTGTTCAGGGCTTGACCCTGGATACCGTTTTAAAAAAAGTAGAACGTCTGGCAAAAAAACAATCCGAGTAATGCTTATTATGAAAAATGATAAAAATATCAGCACAGGTTTTATTATTACGATTATATTCTTTATTTTTGGAATAACCGCAGTTTTTTACACGATTGAAACCATGGCGATAAATAATTCCGTGATCATTTCAACGAAAGTCATTCAGATAAAAGCCGTACCCCGAAGACGGATTCTAACCTTACAAACAACAGACAAAAGGTTTTCAGATTCAAACCTGTTTATAACCATGCCTTTTTGGAGCACACAAAAGAAAGGTAACACAATTAATATCAGGATAAATCCAGCAACGTCTTTGGTCATTGGCCTGGACAAATTTGTTTATCTGCACAAAACATCTTTAAGTCTTCTTTTGGGATCTATTCTTTTACTTTTGATCATATCCGGCGTCTTTTTTTTTAAAACAAGATCCTAAATCCTAAACCAAGCAAACCACTTGATTTTACCCTGTTTTTGATGTTAGTTTTGCCTTCATGGATACGACAATGGACACGACAGCACTTATATCACTTCACGGTGGACACAGCGGCCAGTTTTGCAGCCATGCTAAAGATCCCTTAGAAGATATCATCAAGCGGTATATTGAACTTGGGTTTCAAACCGTAGGAATCACCGAGCATGCCCCACCCATCAGTGACCGGTTTTTATATCCAGATGAACAAAAACTGGGATTCACAGCCAGGGATCTACACAAACGATTTGAAGATTATTTTAACACAATCAGATCTCTTCAAAATAAATATGCCAGTAAAATACAAATCTATGCTGGTATGGAAACAGAAACATGCGGTGGTTATGTCACCCATACCCAAAATCTGATTGCCAGATTCCAACCGGATTATATTGTCGGGTCAGTCCACCATATTAATGATATCTGCTTTGATTATTCTAAAGAGGAATATGAAAAACTCATATCAAGTTATGGTTCTGTCAGCGCCATGTACACCGCCTATTTTGATCTTCAATATGAGATGTTAAAGCAAATCAAACCTTTTGTAGTCGGACATTTCGATCTGATCCGGATCTATGATGAGGAATATAAAAAAAGAGTTTTGGAACCCGAAATTGCCCAAAAAATCACCCGCAACCTGACCTTGATCAAATCCTTAAACCTGGTCATGGACTACAATCTAAGACCCCTTGCAAAAGGGAAAAAAGAACCCTATATTACCGCTTCGATACTTGAACAAGTAAAAAAGATGGGGATAATGGTCATTCCAGGAGATGATTCACACAGTATCAACCAG
>JAWSVH010000245.1:0-2631 GCA_033852015.1 Desulfobacula sp. | reverse complement strand
AAAACATCGGTAGATCAGGAGGATACAGTAAAGTTAACTGAGCCAGCGTTACAAGATCTCTTAACGGCACAACATGCTGTATTGGTGGGTTTAATCGCTACTTTCACTGGAGATACGTTACAAGATCACATTGCCTCCACCGCAAGAAATATGCAACAATTGGGAAACGATATTCTGCAATCGTCAACCCATATCTTTGGAGGAGGCAACCATGACAAAAAAGCAGGTAATTCACCCAAGCCGGATACGTAAAATCCCAAAACAATTCAGCTGGATTGATGGTCGCTTTGTCCGCGATGGATATTTGGATAAGTGCAACCATCACGACGCAAAGCTCTATCTGTTCCTGCTCACGGTGTCTGATGCCAGGGGGCTGAGCTATTATTCCGATAATTCCGTATGTAAACGTTTGTCCATGGAAAGTTGTCTCCTGTCTGAATCAAGGTTGCGGCTGATTCAACTGGGTCTGATAGCATACAGGAGTCCACTGTATCAGGTGCTTGATCTTGCACCTTTGGAAAAAGAGATCCCGAGAAACAGTCCTGGTGATTCCATGCAGTCAGTCGGCCAGTTGCTGAAGCAGATAAGAGAGGTGGCTCCATGATAGATTATGAAACATTCTGCAAAATACGAGATCTGCATGATCGTGATGGCTTGAAAAGTTCTCAGATTGCAGGAAAACTTGGCATGGATTCAAGGACAGTACAGAAATGGCTGGATGAGAAGAGCTATCGACCAAGAGTCTCTATACCCCACGGTACCATTATTACACCCTTTAAGCAGGAGATAAACAGGATGCTGGAAAAGCATCCCTATACCGCGACGCAGATATTTCAACAGTTGCAGGAACAGGGCTATAAAGGCTCGTATACTACCGTAAAAAGATTTGTTAACAAGGTACGGCCGAAGCGATCTACAGCATATTTAAAATTATCCTTTGCACCGGGAGAATGCGGCCAAGTGGACTGGGGCTCCTTTGGCTCTGTGAATGTAGGTAATACCAGAAGACGCCTGAGCTTCTTTGTTATGGTGCTCTGTTATAGCCGTCTGATGTACGTGGAGTTCACTGTTTCACAAACCATGGAACATTGGTTGAGCTGCCATCAGCATGCCTTTGAGTTTTTCGGAGGGGTTGTTCCTGAACGTATCATGGTGGATAACCTCAAGAGTGCAGTTTTAAAACGTATTGTTGGTAGGACTCCCATTTTCAATCAAAAATACATGGACTTCTCTCAGCACTATGGTTTTGGAATAAGCGCCTGTAATGTCAGAAAAGGGAACGAAAAAGGTATCGTTGAAAGCGGAGTGGGCTATGTTAAAAAGAATTTTTTAAAAGGTCTTGAGATACGTGACTTCAGTCATCTCAATCCTGCCTGCAAAAACTGGCTGGAGATGGCCAACTGCAGGATCCACGGTGAGACCAAAAAAATCCCGACGGAATTATTTGAGGAAGAATACCAGCATCTCCAGTCATTGCCCCTTCATCCATATGATATCGGCACCATCAGCCAGGTGAGAGCGTCTTCGCAGTTTCGGGTCGCTCTGGACACTAACAGGTATTCGGTACCGGCGGAATATGCAGGCAGTAAGCTGACCATGAAAACATACCCTGACCGTCTCTGCTTCTACCACGAAGATAAACTCCTTACCCGTCACACTCGCTGTTATGACCGGAATCAGGATATCGAAGACCCAGACCACCCAAAAGCGCTTCTTGCAAAACGCAGGAAAGCAAAAACTCAGATGATTTACAAACGGTTCCTGTCTTTGTCTCCAAGAGCAGAAAAGTACTACGATTGTTTAGCAAAAAAACGCTTTAATCCGGCTGATCACGTCCGTAAAATTGTGGCGCTCAGTGAAATTTATAGCCCGGACGAAGTACACAGTGCCATGGAAGATGCATTTCTATTCCAAGCGTTTTCATCAGAGTATATCGCAAACATACTGGAACAGAGAAATCGTCAAATAGAAAAACCGGGAGCATTGCACCTCACCAGGAACAGCGATCTCCTTGATATTGAGATTGAGCCACCAAACATGAATATCTACAAAACCGGAGGGAAAACAGATGAGTAAAAAACAATTGAAGCTGCCAATGAATCCCCTCGAAAACAATCTCAAATATTTGAAATTACCATATAGTGGGCTCCATTATACGGAAGTGGTGAATCGTGCGGCAAAACAAGAGTGGTCGCATTTAAAATTCCTGTCAACTCTCATTGAAGAAGAAACTCAGTTTCGAAAAGACAGAGCAACAGAGAGAAGGATCAGGCAGGCACGTTTCCCAGTGGTCAAAACCCTCGATGGCTTTGTCTGGAGCTGGCCGAAAAATCTCAATAAAATGCAGGTGCAAAACCTTTTCAAGCTGGATTTTGTAAAGAAAAAGGCAAATGTTATTTTCCTTGGGGGCGTGGGACTTGGAAAAACTCACCTGCTCACAGCGCTTTCCTACACCGCCTGTCTCAATGGAACAACCGTACTCTTTACAACAGCAATTGATGTTATAAACAATTTGTCTGCTGCAAGAGAGGCTGGCAGATTCCAGCAGGAGCTGAAAAAGTATTTAAAACCTTCAATTTTATCGCTTGATGAACTGGGCTACCTGCCTATAGATAAACATGGTGCTGACTT
>JAWSVH010000060.1:4506-83670 GCA_033852015.1 Desulfobacula sp. | reverse complement strand
CACTTCAAACTTGAACCTAAGCTTCAGTTTATTGAAGCAATTTGTCGGAAGCGCCTTGTGCTAAACGTGAAAGATAATCATTTTCGGAGTCAAAGACAGAAAATTCTTCGATTTGATCCCATACAACATACGTTTTTATCCCTAATTGCCAATCATTAGCTGAGCCACCTTTACAGACTTTACCAACTAAAAAAAGTTTACCATGATGAGTTTCAAATACTGGAGAAAGCAGGGTTACCTCATGCTGACTATTAGTTTTAAAAATGAGTACTATTTTGTTCGAAAAATCGAGAGAATCAATTATATCCATTATTTTTCCTTATTCTGAAGTACAACGGTGGAGTTCAGGGGCCGCCGAGCGAAGTCGAGGGGACAAGCAGCTCGCTGCTTGCGGTCCGCTGCAACGACTGGTTACATTTCAAACCCCAAACTTTTACCATAAATAATAGATTTTCCGTAAATATTGAATACCAAAAATAATAGTCACCATAACAACAGTTATTATAAACAGATGCAATTTTTCGTATTTTTTTCTTCTGATTAGAGGATATATTTTGGTGACGTAAAGAAAGAAAAGACCAGTTAGAATTAACCCAATTAATAATTCTGGTTCTCCATTTAAAGCCCCTCCTATAATAATGACTAAGAAAAAAGCTATTCCGAAAGGAACAATAAGGCTTTTTCTGGGAGATTTCTTTTTAAACATACTTTGAAATATCTACTGAAATGTAACGTTGGAGTTCAGGGGNNAAGCGGCTCGCCGCTTGCAGTCCGCTGCAACGACGGGTTATATGGCTAACCACATTCATCTGAATCTCTCAATTTTAATTTATGATTGCATTTAGGGCAAAGTTCAATTTGCACCCATTTTGTAGGATATTGTTCGTTGCAATGTTCACAAACATATATTTTTGTTTCAAATTTTTCTTTTTTTAGTTTTGCGTTTATATAAAAAGCATAGGGAATCCACAAAAACCACAAAAAAATATAGATAAGAGCTGCTGGTTTAGTGACTATCAAACCGTACCGCCCATCAGTTCCTCGAAAATATATTGCTACGCCAGATATCATTCCTAAAAATGCTAACCCAATATATTTATAAATTTCTTTCATAATTTTGAAGACATATAACGTTTGAGTTCAGGGGCCGCCGAGCGNNGTCCGCTGCAACGAGGTGTTATCTGTAATCCTATAAGTGCTGTGCCCATTAGAAATTTTATCGATAGTAGGTTATTGCAAAACCAACTATTACAAAACCGGTTAAAGAAAAAAACACGTAAAATACACCAATCAAAATGGCTTTATTTCCAGTGTGAAATATGGATTTATCATGCGTATCGCGTATTTTCTTTCTAATTATTCCAGCTGACAATCCATAGAAAAAAAGATAGCTTAAATAAAAAATTGAAATTAAAAAAACGATTAAAAGAATAAAATTTATCATTTATATGACTAAATTATAGATAACTACTATTATATATCACTTTTGATATATAATAGTAGTTCTGTAAAACATCAAAAGTGATATAAAATATGAATTTTTTATTTTGTTATCTCCTTTGAATTAAAGAGAATAGTTGAAAACATGAATGGGAAAATATATCATATTTGAGTGATATTAAATTGTGAGAATATATCATTTTGGAAATCTGCTTAATTTCGTTTTTTTATTTGTATGGCTTGAGAACATAGCTCCGCTTTGTCGATTACAATTGATCGCCAGTCAAGGTTACTACTTCTATATAAAGCAATGAATGAAAAATGCAATAGGTGTAAACCCTTAGTTCTGGAAAATAGTGTATGTTGAATCTCTTGATAAAATCTGTTTGCAAGATTATGGTTATGTTTATTTAACTTCAAAAAATTCAGGTATAAATGGATATTAGCCAAATTCAAACGATGTTTTCTTCTTATGGTTCATCACTGTTTGGTATCGTAAAAAACAGGTTTGATTTTTTTAATGAAAGTCTTAAAAAAAGTGGTATAGAGCTCGATCTTGATGCTCAGGCATCTTCTGATTTGGTAAAGGTTTTGCTTTATAGTGAGTTTGTGACTTCTACTATTATTAAAAATCCATATATTATTAAGGAGTTATTTGAATCTAAGGATTTGTTTAAATCTTACTCAGAGCAGACATATGTTACGCGATTTGGTGAAGGGCTTTTATTGGGCAAAGATATGTTGGAAGTTCAACAAATTTTGCTTGAGGCCCGCTTGTATGAGACCATACGGATTGCTTGGCGAGATCTGACAGGGGCCGCAAATTTGGAAGAAACGCTTATGGATCTTTCCAATCTTGCGGATGTTGTTGTGGACCTTGCGATTAGAGCTATTTATGATGAGATAAGTTTGGTTTCTGGGCTTCCTGTCGACAGTGAGGGAAATTCCCAGGGATTAATCGTATTGGGCATGGGCAAGCTGGGCGCAAAAGAGTTGAATTTTTCATCTGATATCGATTTGATATTTGTGTATCCCAAAGCAGGATATACAAATGGGAAGGAGATGATTTCCAATGAGGAATTTTTCACAAAAGTGTGTCGTAAGTTTCTAAAGTTCTTTTCTGCCGGTTCCCATGGGATTAATTTTTATCGGGTGGATACTCGATTGCGTCCATATGGTGATAGTGGTCCTCTGGTCATGAGTGCCGCAGCTTTTGAAGAATATTATCAGGCCCAGGGAAGAGAGTGGGAACGTTATGCCATGATCAAGGCGCGACCGATCGCAGGGGATATTGAGAAGGGGTTTGAACTGCTTAAAACATTAAACTCATTTATTTATCGTCGATATTTTGATTACGGATCTTTTGATTCTTTTCGAGAGATGAAGCATCGGATTACCCTGCAGGTTAAAAGTAAAAAATTGAAGAATAATATCAAGCTGGGAGCCGGTGGCATAAGAGAAATTGAATTTTTTGGTCAATTATTTCAGCTGATCCGGGGGGGAGTTGAACCTGATCTCCAGGAACGAAATATTTTAAGAGTGCTGCAATTGCTTGTTGTTCATCAGTGCATCAATGATCAGGTGCAAGATGATCTTACCCAGGCGTATGTTTTTTTGCGTATGGTTGAAAACCGGCTTCAAGCGTATGCAGATCTTCAAACCCATGATATTCCTGAAAATATAGATCAAAGAAAGATACTGGCGCTTTCTATGGGGTATGATGTCTGGCATAGTTTTGAGGATGCTTTGAATGGTCATATGCAAAAAGTTCATCATCATTTTAAGCAGTTATTAGTATCTGAGGATCAGGGAGTGTCGGATCAAGAGATTCAGAATCTTAAGGAACTATGGGTTAATATAACCGATCCCCAGTTTGTGGGAGAGACCAAGCTTATTGATGGATTTAAGGATCCAGATAGGGTGCTGAATGTTTTGCGATCTCTTCAAGAGCATCCCAATACAAAACGGTTGACGTCTAACGGGAGAAAAAAACTGGCACGGTTGATTCCGGTTTTGATTAGAAAAATTGGTGAACAGGAGAACCCCGAGGCTATTTTGGTTCAATTAATTGACCTGGTTATTACCATTGAAAGACGGACGTGCTACCTGTCTTTGCTTATTGAAGATCAAGGGGCGTTGGAAAATTTGATTACCCTTGCTCAAAAAAGCCCCTGGATTATTCGCTTTATTTCAAAACACCCGGTTCTTTTAGATGAACTCATGCATCCGGATTCGCTGTACGCTCCACCGGGAAAGCAGGCCTTAGAGGAGCAGATGCGAATTCGTATGTCAGCGATTCCTTTGGATGATCTGGAAATCTTGCTCGAAGAGCTGTCTGTTTTTCGTCAAATCAGTATGTTGCGGGTCTCTGCTGCAGATGTCAGTGGGAATTATCCATTGATGAAAGTCAGTGATCACCTGACATATATAGCTGAAACAATTCTTGCACAAGTGCTTAAAATCTCATGGGATATTGTGACCCAAAAATACGGTGTTCCCTGGGGAATCTTACAAGAAGGAATTGATCACTGTGGGTTTGCCATTGTTGCTTATGGTAAGGTGGGCGGTCTTGAAATGGGATATAAATCTGATATTGATATTGTGTTCTTACATCGCGCGGAATCTGGTCGGACAAAAGGAGCCCCAAAAAATATTGAGAGTGTTCGGTTTTATTCCAACCTTGGGCAAAGAATTATTAATGCATTAACTGTACATACGTCGGCGGGTAAATTGTACGGGGCAGATCTGCGGCTTCGGCCGGGCGGTGATGCCGGGACGATTGTTTCCCATATTGATGCGTTCGAAGAATATTTAAAGGATCAGGCCTGGACATGGGAACATCAGGCATTGATCCGGGCAAGGTGCATTGCCGGAGACACGCAATTGTGTGAACGGTTTGGTGAAATTAGAAAATTTATTCTTACTCAAAAGCGAGATGCCAAAACACTAAAAAAAGATGTGGGTGATATGCGCGAACGCATGCGTGAAGATCGCTTAAAATACCATAAAGACCTTTTTGATTTAAAACAGTCAAGGGGTGGTATTGTGGATATTGAGTTTCTGGTTCAGTATTTGATTTTAAAAGAAGCTTATAATTTTCCGGATTTGATCATCTGGACCGATAATATGCGGCTTTTAGAAAGCTTGAATGTCCAGGGCATTATCACAGGCTTTGAAAGCCAACTGCTTCAGAAGGCATACCTTGCCTTGAGAAAAGCCATACATCGCCTTATTTTGCAGGAAAAGCCCCTTCAGCTTCCTAAAGGTCAGTTTGTAGATATGCAAAACCGAGTAATGAAGATATATGATAAATATTTGCTAGATTAAGAGATGATCATAAGTGGGTTAAAAGATGATCATAAGTAGATTAAGAGATGAAGACAAGACTTAGCCATGGCCAGTAGGTGATGATAAGGACTGCAATCAGCAGAACCAGCATGAAAGGGATGGTGGCCTTATAAATTTCAAGAATGGGTTTGTTGAACCGGTAGCCTGCGATAAACAGGTTCATGCCGACCGGTGGTGTGAAATACCCAATCTGCATGTTGGCTAGAAAAATAATGCCCAGGTGAACCGGGTCTACACCATAGCTTATGGCAACCGGCAGCATCAGAGGGACCATGATGACAATGGCTGAAAAGATATCCAGAATGGCGCCAAGAATTAATAAAAAGATATTTAAAAGAATAAGAAAAACCAGCTTGCTGGTGATGAAGCGCTGGCAGATTGCAAATAATTTCATGGGGGCTTCAGCATCAATCAGGTAGTTTGTAAAGGCCAGTGACACGCCTAAAATTAAAAGAATTCCACCAACCATGACCATGGATTCTTTAATTATTGCGGCTAATTGTGACAGTTTTATTTCTTTGTAGATAAAAACTTCTACAATTAAAACATACATGGCGGTGACGGCGGCGGCTTCGGATACGGCAAAAAATCCAGAGTAAATTCCTGTAAAGACAAAGATGGGAAGAGGGATTTCCCAGATGGCTTCTCGTATGGCTTTCCGGGCTTTTTTATAGGAAAATGCGGTTAATGGAACCGGTTCTTTTCGGTTGGCCCAGATACTATAAAGCGATAAGAGTATAATCATTAAAATAGCGGGTAAAATGCCGGCAATAAATAGTTTTTCGATGGAGACCTGGTCGCCGGCATTCATTTGTTGGGCAATGACCCCATACAGGATCAGTGGTAAAGAGGGGGGAAGTAAAAGTCCAAGGCTGCCCGAGGTGGTGACAAGCCCAAGGCTGAAAGCATCTTTGTATCCCGCTTGTTTTAAGGCCGGGTATAATAATGCACCCATGGCCACAATGGTGACGCCTGATGCACCGGTAAATGCAGTAAACAGGGCACATACAATAAAAGCGACGATGGCAAGGCCGCCGGGCATCCACCCGAAAAGCGCCTGGGTCAGGCGAACTAGACGACCGGAAGTATTGCTTTCTCCTAAAATATATCCCGCAAAAGTAAATAGAGGCAGTGCCAAAAGAATCGGCGTGTCTGCAATACGAAACAGTTCTATGGCGATGACGGATAAATGAATATCACTCAAATAAAATCCGGTAATAGCTGCTGCAAGAATGACGCTGAAAAGCGGTGCCCCAAGGAAGGCTAAAAGAATAAGTATGGCAACAAGGAATAGAATCATTGGTTAGTCCGGGTAAAAATATTTTTTGCACAGGTATAGGAGAGAATAATGTATCGCAGGCTGATGATGGCAAAGGCGATCGGAATAATACTTTCACAGACCCATGCCGGAATAACGCCGAAAGCGATTTGGCCGTCTTGTTGTTCCATCTGTACAAAGACAAGGCTATAGTAGGCCATGGTTCCACAGATGGTTGCGGTGAAAATAGAAAGGATCAGCGTTGATACCTTTTTAGCTTGTTTGGGAAGGTACCTGGAGATAACATCTATGCTGATATGGTGATTGTTTCTGCTGGCAATCATTGCACCGATAAGGCCTATCCACAGCACTAAAATTCGGATCAGGGGGTCTGCCCAGAGAATACCGGAGTCAAACAGGTTTCGGAGTACAATCTGGAGGACAGCCATAAAAATCATCATTAATAACAGGCTTACGAGCAGCCCATCTTCAACCTTTTCAAGGATGCGGATGATATCAAAGCCCCTATTATTTTTTTTATGGGTCATATCTAAGGGTTTTGTGTTGATGGCTTTTTTGAATGAAATTCTTTGAGGTGGACATTTAGTTTGTCGACAATCTTCTGGGGCAAAACACCGGATTTTATCATTTTTTGAGAGGCAATGCCTGCAACCTTATACCATTCGTCAAGCGCTTCTTTGGGAGGGTCTATAAATTTAATACCCCGTTTTTTAAGTGTCTGGATGGCTTTGATGTCATCTATACGGTTTTGGGTATCAATTTGTTTTAATGCCTGGGTCATCACCTGGGAGACAATTTTTTGGTCTGCTTCAGAAATCTTCAGGAATTTCTTTTTTTCGATTGCCAGGACTGCATGTAGATAAATCAGAGGAATATTGGTGACGTATTTAATCTGGGTATGCCATTGGAGCACAATGGCACCGACAGGAGAGGTGGCCACGGTATTGATCAAGCCGGACTGCAGGCTGGTTCGTACATCGGAAATGGGCAGGGGAATGGGCGAAAGGCCAAAGGCTTTGATAGAATCCTGGCTGATTTTATCATTGTCCGGGATCCATACTTTCTGGGCTCTTAAGTCCTGAACGGTTTCAACGGGTTCCTGGGACATGATGTATGCAAAGCCACCCCCGATGAGTCCAAAGGTAACAAATCCGGCATTATTAAGTCCATCAGTTACATATGAGTCTATGTGTTTTCGAACAAAGTCCACTTCATCAAGGTTTTTGAATTTCATGGGTTGGGCATAAATCTGGTTCGCCGGGAAAAACTTGGAAAGACTTCCGCCGACCACGGCACCACCCTGCAACTGGCCAATTCGGATTTTCCTTAAAACAGCCTTGTCATTGCCCATGACACCGCCGGGATAGAATTTGAATGTTACCCGGTTATTTGTTTGTTCTGCCACTTGTGTAGCTCCTTGGCGCATTTTTTCCATCCACATGGATCCTTCCGGGGACAAAGTGGCAATTTTAAATTTGAGTGCATATACATTTTGTGCACAAAAAAGAATAATGAGTATTCCTAGGAAAGATCGGGTAAATAAAAATATCATAAATAACTCCGGTGTTCCATTCGTTAAAAGTAATCTTCTGAGCTGGCTAATAATTCCTTTGCCTGTTGCCGGGCGTAGGTGTTCATGAGGATGTATCCCGGGACAGATGGGTCAGCGTTTAATACATCATTTAGCAATTGATCGTGAAGCGGTCTGTCAAAAATCATTCTGGCATACAGCTTTGCGTACATCACCTTTACCATAAGATTTTTCCCCTGGGATAGCTTTAAAGCAGTTTCAAAGTATTGTTTTCCTAACTCAGGTTTGCCACCCAGTGCTGGTGGCAAAAGTGTGGCCATGGTCCCAAGGTAGAGGTAAGCTGTGCCATCCCTATAGGTTGGGTCTAATTCAATTATTTTAAGCATGATTTGTTCAATTCGGGCCATATCTGCAATGGCATCAAAATCATTTTTATTTGCCAGTATCCATCCAGCCCAGGCATTTCCCAGAGCAAAAAGCGTGGGGACATTTTGAGTTTTCATTTTTGAAATGATGGAATTAAATTCTTTGTATGATTTTTCTTTAAGGTTGCATGCATCCTTTTGAGCGATGCAGATAGCACGGTTGGCATAGGCAAACGCTTTTTGGGTGATTTTACGTGATCGTTGTTTGTCCGTTATAAAGACTTCTGAATAGGAAGAGTATAAAGTGGCTGCAGCTGAAAGCATCTCTTCGTTTTCCGGGTCTTTACTGATCAGGCTGTCCATCATTAAAAGGTATGCTGGAGCACCTGTTTCCACAAGCACCAGGTCATCATTGTTTATAATTGATTTAGACAGGTGGTCCATTAAGCTGGATGTGGCAGAGGACATGATAGAAGCACATCCTGGAGAAAAAAGAACAGTGAAGATGCACAAGACACAAACAATGACTCTCGGAAGGGTTGAGCCGACTTTACTATTCATCATTTGAGAAGGTGTCATTGAGACGTTCAATCCTTTATTCAAATTTGAGTTTGGACTAAGGCTAATTGTCAGTATAAATTGAAAACTATCGTGTTTGGTTGAAAAAATCAACCAAGTATTATTCATAAAAAGGGTTAAAGACAATCTGCATTGCCAAGAGACAGACATTTAAATATCTTGTATCGTTTTAATCTTTATTTGGCGTGTTTTTGGAGGTCTTTTTTAAGATCCACTAGCATCACCATACTTCTGTAAATATTGACGACAATTTCGAAAAATTGTTCTTCATAAGCCGTAATTTTGGACCTGAAATTAAATGCAATGATTGAGATATCTGCTTCGTTATAGGTGATAAAGTTTCGGATGGGGACGTCAATAAAATTTAAGACTGCCGGATCAAGAGGGTTTTGTTGCATAAAATTTTCTTTGGAAGAATAAGAAGAGATATCATCAGATATGATCAGCGCATTCTTTCTGGAGATATTGATAGGAGCCAGGGACTCTTTATTAATCGTGATAATTTCAGATTTTGTAATTTGCTGAGAATTATTTTTAAAGACATATCCTTTGAGGTTGTTTTCTGGGTCTGTTCTTGTAATAAAAACAGCTTCATACTCTTTTAATAAAAAAGAGGATAAATGCTCATATTCAGTATCTGATTTCATCGGTTTTTCCAGTGAAGAGATAAGAGAGTCTGAATAGCGTAACAGATCCCGCAGCCGAAGGTGATAAATTTTTCTCAAGGAGATATTCTGAAACCAGACAAGAATCTTTTGCTCTTTATCTCCATATCGCATTCCGGTCGCTTTTGCTGTTATTTCATACCATTTGAAAGATCTGTTGGAAAAGGCTTCCACTGATGTGCTGGCCGTGTGGGCAGGATCCTGTGAAGACGCGATCTTAATGATATCCTTAAATGCTGCGTCATCGATAAAATCTTTGATATTGCGTATGGCATATTTGTTGAAAAGGTCGAGAGTATTGCCTATAGACAAGATAATGTCGCCCTGGATATCCATAATAAAGACCGGGTCTTTAAATTGAGCAGGCAGCTCCACCAGTGCATTCTGGTGTCTATTTCGAAACCTGGCATTTGATTTGACCAGAATCTGTACAAAAAGAGGGACGATAAACGGGACAATAGAATAATTTGAAGTAAAAAAACAGATAATTGCGCCAATGACCATGGCAATGATATAGACTTGAAAATTAATCGCTTCTTTTATTGCATATTCTATATAAAGTTTTATTTTGGATGTCATTAATGATTTTTACCAGTCCTGTAATTTCATGGCAAGTGTATATTTAAAATCATATTTTTCAGAGGCGTTATGGTGGGTTGTTTTATTTTTGGCACTCTAATGCTTTTTGCACACGATTTTTGTATGAAAAAATAGATGAGAGTGTTATTAAAATTTCTGGTTGGAATTAAAAATTTTAATTGTGGTCACGCCATTATAGATACATATTGTTAAGGTTAAAATCGTTGATGAAACAAAAAAAATATAGTTATTTGGTTTTTGGGGTTTTGGGGTTGTCTTATCTTCTGGTTTTTTTTCACCGATTGTCGCCGGCAGTTATGGCCGTTGACATCATGAAAGATTTTAATACCGGGGGGGCTTTGATGGGTGTCTTGGCATCGGCTTATTTCTATCCGTATGCTCTGATGCAGATTCCGGCAGGGTTATTATCAGATTCCTGGGGGCCGCGTCGTTCTGTTACGTTCTTTTTGCTGATTGCTGCAATGGGCTCTATTGGTTTAGGGCTATCCCAAAATGTGGGGATGGCTATTGTAGCCAGAGCTGTGGTGGGACTGGGTGTTGCCATGGTATTTGTGCCAGCCATGAAAATTTTTACCAATTGGTTTGAATCAAAACAATTTGTTCGAATGACCGGTCTTTTGCTTTCCCTGGGAGGTGTCGGGGCGTATACGGCAGCAACTCCGCTGGCACTTTTAAGCGAAGCGTTAAGCTGGCGGGGCAGTATGATTGTCATTGGTTTTGTCACTATTGTGGTGGCTATGGTTGTCTGGTGGCTGGTACGGGACACCCCGGAGGAGATGGGATATTCATCGGTGGGAAAGAAGCTTGAGCCCGGCCAGGATGCAGCTTTGGTGGGTTTATCGCAAGGCTTGTTTATGGTGTTGAAGTCTCCTCGATTTTGGCCGATGGCGATCTGTTTTTTTTGCAGCGCAGCCGTCTCTTTGACCTTTATGGGACTCTGGGGAGGTCCATTTTTGATGCACGTCTATGGCATGTCACGATCCCAGACCGGAGCTATTTTGTCTATGATGGCCATGGGGTTAATTATTGGTGCACCCATTATGAGCTGGTTGGCAGACAATGTTTATAAATCGCGTAAAAGATTATTGGTTAGCAACTTAATCGCCTCATTTTGTTTGTTTTCATTTCTTGCATTTTTTACCGGTGATTTTCCGGTTCCCCTACTTTATGTCTGGTGTTTTGTGTATAGCTTTTTAGGGTCTGGTTCGATTGTTGTAGGGTACGCCATTATCAAAGAGATTTTCCCTTTGAAGATTGCAGGCACGGCGACAGGGCTGGTTAATATCTTTCCTTTTGCTGGTGTTGCTGTGGGGCAGCCGCTCATGGGCTGGTACCTTGATTCGTTTGGCAGTACTGGAGGCATGTACGGGGTTGAGGCTTATTCCTGGGCATTTAAGTTTGGCTTGTTATCGATCTTAGGTGCAGTGATTTCCAGTCTGTTTGTAAAAGAAACCCTGTAGTCATTGCCAATATTGTTGAGGCATTTTTGTGATCCTAAAGTGCGGGGTTGACCTGTGGAGTAAAATTATCTATGTGTAACAAAAAGATCTGGGTGTAACAAAAAGATCTCGTTATCTAAAATGAAATATCTATAAAAGAGAAATATGTTGATGAAGAAAGCACTATTTTTTTCAATATTTATTCTGACTGTCCTTAGCTGTTTTTTTTCTCCAGATATTCTACCGGCTGCTCAACCTGAGCAAATCGTTTATGTCATACCGGTGAAAGGTCCGGTTGAACCGGGTATGGCCGCTTATATCAAGCGAGCCTTAGAAGGAATAAAAGATAAAAAAGAGGCGGTCATTGTTTTTCAGATGGATACGTTTGGCGGCCGGGTGGATTCTGCTTTGGATATTGTTGATGCGATTTCCAATATCCCTAAAGGAAAAACCATTGCCTTTGTGGAGAAACGAGCAATTTCTGCCGGAGCCCTGATTGCTTTATCAACCAGTCAGTTGTTCATGAAGGGAAACACCATCATCGGAGATTGTGCGCCCATTACCGTCAGCCAGGAAGGGCAGAAAATGGCGGGGGAAAAAACTCAAACGGTTTTAAGGGCAAAATTTCGTGCGCTTGCAAAGAAAAATGGTTATCCGGTGACCTTGTCTGCATCCATGGTCACCATTGATATGGAAGTCTATGAAGTGGTCATGGATAATAAAAAAGCGTATCTGGATAAAAAGGCATATAATAATTTAACCAAAGCTGAGAAAAAAAAGATTCAATCTAAAAAAACGATTGTGGCTGCAGGTGAATTACTGACCATGGATGATATAGAAGCATTTGACCTTGGTTTCAGTAAAAAAAGTGTTCAAAGTCTGGATCAGGTGTTGGCGGCTCTGGGTTATGATTCCACCCAGGTGATTTATATTAAGGCGTCCTGGTCAGAAAAATTTGTGCGGTTTATACAACCGTTTTTACCGGTCTTGATGCTTTTAGGGATTGGGGCGCTGTATACAGAGATCAAGGTCCCCGGATTTGGATTTCCAGGGGCTTTAGGCGTGTTGTGCCTGGGCCTGGTCTTTTTTAACCAGTATCTGGTCGGTCTGGCGGATTATACGGAATTGTTGATTTTTCTGATTGGTTTTTTACTTTTGGGTGTGGAGGTGTTTGTACTTCCCGGATTTGGTGTGGCGGGGATCTCAGGACTTTTAGTTATTTTTGCAGGGCTTGTGCTCTCATTTCAGGGGTTTGTGATTCCTGATCCGAATTTACCTTGGGAAGGGGCATTGCTCATGAAAAACTTGGCCCAGGTGTTGGGAGCATTTTTGTTGGCTTTTTTAGCTTCATTGGCTATGGTTCGATTTGTCTTACCAAGACTTTCAAAGTTTGTGAGTGGACCTTATTTGGATGATACGCTTAAAAATGCCCATGTGGGTGTAATCCAAAATATGGGCTTAAGCAAAAACGATGTTGGGGTGGCCCATACTCTTTTACGTCCCTCGGGCAAAGTCATTATAAATGACAAAAAAATTGATGCTATTACCCAGGGGGAGTTTATTGATCAGGGCACCGCTGTTGTAATTGAAAAAATTGATCAGAACCGGGTGATCGTTAAACCGGTAAATCCGAAAGTTTAAAGGGCTAAAATGAAAGCATTTATATTTCCGATTCTTCTTCAATTGATTGGCTTTGCAGTGATTATGGCTGAAATTTTTATTCCGTCATTGGGTCTTTTGGGTGCCATCGCTTTTGGGATTTTTGCATATTCATTATACAGTGTGTATACCTCTATATCGATCAATGCCGGAATGATTTTTACAGGGTTGGATATCGTTTTTATACCGGTTTTAATTATTATGGGAATGAAAATGCTGGCCCGTTCTCCGCTTTCGCTTCAGCGCAAATTGTCAAAGCAGGATGGGGTGGTTTCCCAGGATGAAAAATTTAATGCATATATCCAGATGGAAGGAAAATCTGTAACAGACCTTCGACCATCCGGAACAGCAATTGTTCAGTCTCACCGGCTGGATGTGGTAACAGATGGAGAGTATATTGAATCCGGGACTCCTGTTGTGGTGACAGATGTCACCGGGAACAGGATTGTTGTGGAAAAAATTAAATAACAGGAGAGAAGGCAAATGGAATTACCGTTTATTTTGATAATTATTGTGGCCCTCGTTGTGATAGTGTTAGTTTTTTTTATTTTTTCATATATTGCCTTGTGGCTACAGGCGCTAGTTTCCGGTGCAAAGGTGGGGCTGCTTAATATTATTTTTATGCGCTTTAGAAAAGTGCCGCCAAAATTAATTGTTGAGTCTAAAATTATGGCAGTTAAGGCCGGGATAGATCTTTCAACAGACAACCTTGAATCGCATTATCTTGCCGGTGGAAATGTCGCTCGGGTGGTTCAAGCTCTTATTGCAGCGGATAAGGCCAATATTGAGCTGCCATTTAACCGTAGTGTTGCCATTGACCTTGCAGGTCGGGATGTGCTTGAAGCCGTCCAGATGTCTGTTAATCCCAAGGTTATTGAAACCCCTCTGGTGACTGCTATGGCAAAGGATGGAATTCAATTAAGAGCGCTTTCAAGGGTTACCGTGCGAGCGAATATTGATCGTCTTGTTGGGGGTGCGGGAGAAGAAACCATTTTGGCAAGGGTGGGCGAAGGGATTGTTACCACCATTGGATCTGCAATAACCCATAAAGAAGTCCTTGAAAACCCGGATTCCATATCCAAGACAGTTCTGAAAAAAGGTCTGGATTCCGGTACTGCCTATGAAATTTTATCCATTGATATTGCGGATGTAGATGTGGGAAAAAATATTGGAGCAGAGCTTGAAACGGATCGGGCAGAGGCAGACAAGAAGATTGCCCAGGCAAAAGCTGAGGAAAAACGTGCCATGGCATATGCCGAGGAGCAGGTCATGAAAGCCCGGGTTCAGCAGATGCGGGCTAAGGTGGTCGAGGCAGAGGCAGAAGTGCCCCTTGCCATGGCAGAGGCTTTTAGAAGCGGTAATCTGGGTATTATGGATTATTATAAAATGCAGAATATCTCTGCAGATACCAAAATGCGTGATCAGATCGCAACGCCGGATTCAAAATCAGACCCAGAACCTGAAAAATAATATAAATAAACTGGCCTGCGACTGGATTAATAAGGTTGCAGGCCGCTTTTAAAAAGGAATGTCCAATGGATTTGGATTCGATTATTTCAATTCTTTTTCTTTTAGCTTTTTTTATTATTCCAACACTGTTCAAAATGTTTTTGGCAAAGAAGAAAAACCAGATAGGTAGTCAGGGCCAGCCCTCTTTTTTGGGAAAAATTGGTGAACAGATCCAGAAATTTATTAAAGATCTGGAAGAACAGGCCCGGCAGCCTGAAGCTCAATATGAGCAACAAGAAGAAAACTGGGAGACATTTTCTGAAGAAAATGAAAATTTTGCATATGAAGAAAGTGCCATGCCCCCCGAGCTAAAAGAGAGCCTAAAAGAGAGCCTGTCTTTAAAAGAATCAACGGCGAATAAGCAAGTTGATCAAAAGGATATAAACCCGCTATCTGTAAAAAAAACAGCGTTAAGGAGGTCTGGGGATTATTGTTTGAGAACCAATGCACTGCAAAATGCCGTGGTCTGGTCTGAAATCTTATCTAAGCCTTTGGCATTAAGGGATGAATAAATAGTAGCTATTAATAGCTAACCTTTTGTCTTGTTTAAGTGTTTGTCCCTTTTTTTGCAGCTTCCCATCCGATCAATGCTTTTTTTCTGGCCCGCCCTTCACCATAGTTGCCCAGAACCCCCATTCTCCGGATAACCCTGTGACAGGGAATGATAAAGGGAATTGGGTTTTTGCCTACTGCTGTTCCAACAGCCCGGCTTGCGCCGGGTGACTGGATATGGGCTGCAAGCTGGCCATACGAAATGGCACAGCCAAACGGTATCCGGGTTAATGCTTCCCATACTTTAATTTGAAAATTGGTTCCCCGGATATATAGGTGCAAAGGCGGCGTGTTCGACGGATAATCTAAGGGGAAAACGGTTTGAGACAGTTGTTTGATAACTCTGTCGTCTGGCTTGAGTTCTGCCTTGGGTCATTGCTGCCTTAGCCAGTTGATCATTTGGGTTTTTGTGTTGTCCCGGACAAACTTTAAGTTACAGATACCTTGTTGGGTTTTGGCGATCATGCATGGGCCAAAGGGTGAATCAGAAGAGCCATATGTGATTTGAAGCCCTTTGCCTTTATTTTTGTATTCCCCAGGGGTCATGGCTTCACAATGGACAAATAGATCGTGCAGGCGCCCCGGGCTGGATAGCCCTGAATCATACGTTACATCCAGGATATTTTCGTGATGATCTAAAAGCTTTTTTGCATATTCTTTTGTGAGGAATTGCAAAAATCGTTTGGGGCTGATTCCCACCCATCTGGAGAATAGTTTTTGGAAAGCAAACTCGTTTAAACCTATGGCAGTTGCAATCCGGGCAAGTGAAGGTTGTTGGTTTTTATTGTCCTGGATAAATTGGAGTGCCTTTTCAACGAGTTCATAATCTTTAATGTATGGCCTTTGTATTGTGTCAGGTTTTTGCGTCGATTTTTTCATTGGTTTTCGCATCATGGTGTGCATTATAATGAAACGAATTTGGATTTACCACCCGGTTCTTGATTTTTTTAAGTTAATGCTAAGAAGGGTTTAAGGCACTTCGGATCATTGCATCAAGTTTTTGGTTGGATATGGGCTTTTGCGCAAAAAATCTTACGCCGGCCTTAAGCGCTTTCGACTCATTAATTTTTTCACTGTAGCCGGTGCATAAAATGATGGGAAGTTCTTTTTTGATGTCTAATAGCTTTTTTACCAGTTGATCCCCGGTCATTTTTGGCATGGTCATATCAGTCAAAACCAGATCGAACTTATCGGGGGTCTTTTTAAATGCTTTGAGTGCCTCATCTCCATTTTTAAACGCAGTTATTTCATATCCGTAATCTTCTAAAAATTCCTGGGTTGCCAGGCGGATGCTTTGTTCATCATCCACAACCATTATGTGCTCGTTGCCCCCTGTAATGGTGGATTCGTTTGAGTTTGTGCAGTCCTCGATGCGTTGATATTTTTCACATGGCAGATATACCTCAAATTGTGTGCCTTCTTCAGGAATGCTATGAATTCTTATATATCCATCATGTGCTTCGACAATTGCTTTTACCAGAGCCAGGCCAAATCCAGTTCCTTTGCCGACCTCTTTTGTGGTGAAATAGGGATCAAAGGCTTTTTCAAGAACCTCTTTGTTCATACCATGACCTGTGTCCTGAACTTCCAGGCGGGCATATGTTCCCGGCTTAATATTGAAATCAGTGCTGACGTGTTGAGGCGTTATTTGATGTTCGGTGAGTCGAACGCTTAGCGTACCGCCGGTGCGAATCATGGCATGATATGCATTTGTACACAGGTTCATAATAACTTGATGGATTTGTGTTGAGTCTGCGATGATGGTTATCTGAGAGGCAATTTCTTCATGTATTGTTATGGTTGAAGGAATGGTGGAAACAAATAAATTTAAAGCCTCTTTTATGATGATATCGAAATTCAGGGCCTTTTTTTGATATTCAGTTTGTCTACAGAACGTTAGAATCTGTTGAACAAGTTTTGAGGCTCGCTGTGCGCCTTTAACAATCTGATGGATATGCTCTTTTGCTTTTGATGCATTGTCAGCATGCCTTTGGGCCAATTGGGAAAATGCAAAAATTCCAGAAAGAATATTGTTAAAATCATGGGCAATTCCGCCTGCAAGTGTTCCCATGGCTTCCATTTTTCGAGATTGGAAAAGCTGTTGTTCCATTTTTTTGCTTTGGGTTATATCATGTAGAATAACAACACAGCCGATGGGGACATTATTTTTTCCTCTCCAAACATCAAAGCTGATATTGACATCCAAGACCTCTCGATATTTGTTATATCGGCGGGTTTCAATTCCATGGCCGTTTTCACCCCGGATAATTTTTTTTCTAATCTGGACATTCAACTCGTACTCTTCTGGGGGGATATACCTGGTTTTTTCTTCTTGAAATTCGTTAAGGGACCATCCAAAGGTTTGGGTAAAGGCTGGATTAATATAAATTGGGCTCCCATCCATATCATAAACTGCAATCGGTACCGGTGATGCATCCATGACTTTTTTGTATTTTTCTTCCACAAGAAGTTTATCTTCAATTTCTCTTTTAAGCTGTGCCGTTCTTTTTTCTACGCTGATTTCCAGTTCATCTCTGGTTTTTTGTAGGTTTTGTTCGGCTTTTCGTTTTTGATCGGATGTCTGTTTGAGGGTTTGGGCCATTTTGTCTGTGTCCTGAATCAATTGGTCCAAAGGCTTTGTGAGCTGTTTAGAAAGGCAAATGGCGATGATGGCACTCACTAAAAAGAAAGCAAGTGAAATTAGGAGTATAGATTGGGTCGTTTGAAAATAAGTGGTTAATGCAAATGCGATGATGGCAATGAGAATTATCAATAAATAAGAAAAGAGTATCTTTCCGCGTAGGGTGGATTTGAATGACAGCATATTTACTTTCCCAAACTTTTCAGCTTTTGGCCCGGCTGATTTTTTTGGTTTTTTCTTTTTGGGCGATTTGGACTTCTGCTTCTAATGTCAGTTGATCCATCAGTTTTGCGGCTAACCTGAGCATTTCCTGTTCAGAAGGGGTCATGGATGTGGCAATAATTTGGGCCAGTTTTTCTTGTTGACCCCGTCCCTCTTTGAGCAAAAGTTTTGTCCCCGAAGGGGTTATTTCAATAAGGGTTTGGCGTCTGTCCGCATCATTTGGCCGGCGTTTGATATATTTGTCTTGTTCCAGGTCTGCCAGCATGCGAGTTACTGACTGGGGCCTGATACGCAGATAATTGGCCAGCCCTGTTGCAGTGGTTACCCCTTCTTGGTAAAGCTGGGTAAGTACACTGAGCTTGGCAATGCTAAATCCTTTTTCAGCGGGAAGCGCCCGTACCATTCTAAGCAGTCTCAGAGAGCTTCGATGTAACTGAGTGGCCGTATCAATCGTATTGTCGAGAGTCGTTTTAGTTGAATTCATGAAAGGTAACATAACCCGATAAAGATCCGGTGTCAAATTATGATTTCATGAAATTTATTTGGTTTTTTGTTTATAGATTTAGCATATTTTCAAGGGCAATAAATGCGTCTTTTTTGATGGCCTGATCAACAGTGATAATGTTTGTTTTTCCGATGTTTTCAAGGCAGGCTAACAATTTTTCTAAATTAATTTTATACATATTGGGACAAAGGGAATCTTTTAATGGGAGAATCGTTTTGTCTGGATATTCGATTGCCAGGCGTTTAATCAGATTTATTTCAGTGCCAATAATGATGGTGGAGCCTTTTGATGCATGGGCCACATAATTGACGATAAAACTGGTGGAACCTGTGGCGTCGGCCGCATTTACAACTTCTTGTGTACATTCAGGGTGCACAACAATCTTTGCCTCTGGATATTGGGCTCGTTTTCCATTGATGTCATCGGTGGTGAAGCGAGTGTGAACAAGGCAATAGCCTTTCCATAAAAAGACTTTGGCATTTTTGATCTCGTCTTTGGTGTTTCCTCCCAACGGTTTTTCTGGATCCCATATCAGCATTTGGTCTTGGGGGATGCCCAGTGTGTTTCCGGTATTTCTACCGAGATGTTCATCGGGGAAGAAAAATATTTTTTCTCTTTGTTTAAACGCCCACTCAAAGGCTTTGGGTGCATTGGAAGATGTGCAGACAGCGCCGTTGTTTTTCCCGCAATGGGCTTTGATATAGGCATCAGAGTTCATATAGACCAATGGTGTCACTTGATTGTCACCCACAATGGCGGCAACCTCGTTCCAGGCTTTTTCAACCACAAAGGCATCTGCCATATCGGCCATCCAGCACCCGGCTTCTAAGTCCGGGATCTGGACAGTTTGATGATCTTTGGCCAGGATGGCTGCACTTTCTGCCATGAAATGAACCCCGCAAAATACGATGTATTGAGCGTTTTCATCCTGGGCGGCTTTCTGCGAGAGACCAAATGAGTCTCCTTTGTGGTCTCCTAAATCAATGATATCTTTTCTTTGGTAGTGATGGGTCAAAATGACCAGTTTATTACCAAGGTCATGTTTTATTGTATTTATTTTTTCTATCAGTTCTTTTTTTTCCATGATGATTCCTTACCCATTAAAAAAATGCCATAGGTCGCAAAAAGATTTGGCAGTATCGTTATCATTTTGCCTTGGCGCTGTTTGTTTTTAGTATTAATGGCAGCCTGATTTAGAATTTTAAATCCCATCTGCTTTGAAAAGTGTTTAAAGTCGTTTAAGCTTAATACCCGGATGTTCGGGGTGTTGTGCCATGAATAGGGCAACTCTTTGGTTACAGGAGCGCTTCCGGTAAGCGCCAGTCGTGTCCGGACTTTGATATGCCCGAAATTGGGAAAACTGACGACTCCTTTTTTTGCGACTCGAAGCATGGCGTGAATTAAATTAGAGGGTTCATAAACCTGTTGAAGGGTCTGGGAGCAGATGGCATAATCAAAGGTGTTATCCGGGTAATCCTCAATTTCTTCGTTGATATCTCCTTGCAAGACAGAAAGTCCTTTTTCAATACATTGAGCCACTTTGGATTCTTCGATTTCAATGCCCCGCTCCTGCACATTTTTATTTTTTTTCAGCCACCAGAGCAAATCTCCTTTACCACATCCTAACCCCAGAACTTTTGACCCGGGTTTGATCCACGATGCAATAATTTTTAGATCATATCTTAGGGGTGCAGGTTTCAGGGAATCAAGTTTCATTAGAGACACTCCTTAAAAAACCACGGATCAGGTTATCCAGACGGTCACTGGGCAGTAAAAATGCATCATGTCCCCATTGGGCTTCTATTTCACAGAAACTGACATCCAGGTTGTTTTTTTTCATGGCTTTAACCATCTCTTTTGATTGATAGGTGGGATACAGCCAATCTGAGGTGTAAGAAACCAACAAAAATTTAGATTGGCATTTTGAAAAGGCTTTAACCAGAGACCCCTTTCCATATTGTCCTGCGATATCAAAATAGTCTGCAGCCTTGGTGATATATAAAAATGAATTGGCATCAAATCGTTCAATAAACTTTTTCCCCTGATATTGAAGGTAGCTTTCCACCTGGAATTCTGCACCAAATTCAAAACTTAAAGCAGAATTGTTTTGAAGTTTTCTTCCAAATTTTAGCCGCATGGACTCATCTGACAGGTAGGTGATATGCCCGATCATTCTTGCTAGAGCAAGGCCGATGTCTGGTTTTTTGCCTGAATAATAATGACCTTTGTTCCAGTTGGGGTCTGCCATGATCGCCTGGCGTGCAACTTCATTAAAGGCAATGGCCAGGGCAGAGTGCTTGGCTGTGGTCGCAAGCGGAACTGCAGATTTGACCATGCCAGGGTATCGGATACACCATTCAAGTACCTGCATGCCTCCAACGGATCCACCGATAACGGATAACAGTGTGGTGATATCAAATTGATCCACCAACGCTTTTTGAGCTTTAACCATATCTCCTATGGTGATCATGGGAAAATCGGTACCATATTCTTTTTGGGTTTCAGGATTGATAGAGGCCGGGCCTGTGGAGCCTGCGCAGGAACCGATAATATTGGGACAGAGGACAAAATATTTGTCAGTATCGATGCCTTTTCCAGGGCCCACCATGGTATCCCACCATCCGGGTTTGTCATCGTTGGGAGTATAGTTGCCTGCCATGTGGGAATCCCCGGAGAGTGCATGCAGAACCAGAATAGCATTACTCTTATCTTTGTTCAGGGTCCCGCAGGTTTCATAGGCAACGGTAATTGGCCCTAAGGTTGACCCACTTTCAAGTTTTTGCGTGTCAGGTGTCTGAGCAAAGGTAAAAAATTGTTTTTCAACAATTCCGACTGTGGCACCATTGGAAGGTTGTTCTATATATTCGCTCACAGTTTTTTTTCCTTTAAACAGCTTTCAGCGCCTGGGCCAGATCATTGCATATGTCTTCATGATGTTCGACACCAAGAGAGAGTCTAAGTAGCCTGGGATCCGCAAGTTTGTTTTTTAAATCCGCAGGAAAGCTTACGTATTGAGAAGAATAGGGGTGGATAATCAATGTTTTGCAATCTCCCAAATTTGCCAGGTTTAAAATCATATCAAGGGAGTCAATAAGTTTGAAACAGGCATCCTGATCTTTCAGGCCAAAGGTCAGCATGGCACCGTACCCTTTTTGATTAAATTGGGCTTTTGCAATTTCATGGCATTTATGATCTTCAAAACCCACAAAGTTCACCCAATCAACTTTTGGGTGGTCTTGTAAAAAATTGGCTATCTGGATGGCATTTTTCATATGTCGCTCCATACG
Source organism: Desulfobacula sp. (assembly GCA_033852015.1). GTDB lineage: Bacteria > Desulfobacterota > Desulfobacteria > Desulfobacterales > Desulfobacteraceae > Desulfobacula. The sequence continues at coordinate 62,049 of JAWSVH010000060.1, read as the reverse complement.
AAGGCCCAGCGTGTTAAGCCCTATGGCAGTCAGATAGGAATGAAGGGGTGCTGGCGTAGTGCCAAAATTTACATGAATTTCTTTAAAGACTCTGTGTATAAATGCCAGGTTTGCTTTTTGTTCAACAAAAGGTTTAAAATCATCAAATCGTTTTTGAGTCCAGTCAAATGTTCCTGCATCGATAATAACGCCGCCCATAGCACCACCATGGCCGGATAGATATTTTGTAGTCGAGTGTATAACAATGTCTGCACCCAACTCTATGGGGCGGCAAAGCCAGGGGGAGGCCAGGGTATTATCCATTATCAATGGCAACCCATTATCATGGGCAATTTGTGAAATGCTTTTAATATCGGCTATTTCCATGCCTGGATTAGTGATGGTTTCCATATAGATAAAACGGGTTTTATCCGTAATGGATTGTTTGATTTGTTCTATGTTTAAAGGATCTACAAGTTTAACGGTGATGTCAAATTTTTTAAAAACATTGGTGAAAAGAACATAGGAAGACATAAAAAGAGATTGACTGGCAATAAATTCATCTCCCGCCCGCAACAGAGCCATACAGGAATTATTAATGGCTGCCATTCCTGAGCCTGTTAGCAATGCACCTTTCCCGGATTCAAGGATGGCCAGTTTTTGTTCCATAAAACGGTTGGTTGGATTGCTCAGACGCATATAGATATGATCCTGGGTTTGGCCGGCAAAGGTCTGACTTAAATTGTCAGCACTTTGGTGAATATGGGCAGCGTTCTGAAAAATAGGGGGAAGAGTGGCGCCTTCCCATGAGTCATTCTTCAGGCCTGAATGAATGGCCTTTGTCTCAAAATGATACGTTTGCTTTTTTCCCATAATACGTCCTTTATATCCAATAATGGTTTTTATAAGTTGCAAGTATCACATTGTGGTAGGAGTTTGTCAATATTTTCTTTAATTGCCTGATTTGTTATGTTTTTTTAACAAAAATTATACGGGTCGTTCAATTGCCTGAATTGTTTTTTGCATGGAATGATCAGGGTCGATTTTAAGACCAACGGTTTGTGCCGTTTGCTTGATTTTGATGTTTGAAATGCATTCGTCTAATGCAGGGATTAATTTGTCCCGGGTGAATTTTGATCGCCAGATCGGCTTTGGCCCAAGACCGGCAGCGTAAATTTTTTGTCCGTGAAAGAATTGATCCAGAATATGGGGAACAATAATCTGGGGAACACCGGATAGAGCGGCACACGCGGTAGTGCCTGCACCACCATGGTGTATGACAGCCGCCATTTTAGGAAACAGATGGAAATGGGGATAGGTTTTTAAAAAAAAGATATCGTCTCCTTTGGGGTCTTGAGCTGGGCTATCCCAGAATTTTGCAATGATCATGCGATGCCCTAATTGTCTGGCAGAATCAATCAGCAAAGGAATATTCTGGTGTTGTTCTTTGGGTGGCATACTTCCAAACCCTGCATAAATGGGTTTAGGGCCTTGTTCAAGAAACCGGTCAAGATCGGGTTGGTTGGGTTTGGGAATAGTTAAGTGTAAATATCCGGTTTGAATTGGTTTTTTTTGAACATCTTCAGGAACCGGGGCAACCTCTTTATCACAGGCAACAATAGGCTTTTCGCCAAAAATATGATCCCAGGAATTGGTTAAAGAGTTAAGCCCCATTTTTTTTCGGTATCGATTGACCAAATGCGTGGTATTAAACCAATCCAGAAAAGTAGCTGTTTTCCATGATATGGTGTTGGCCCATTCTGGCATTGTCTGGGTTTTCAGGGCGACAAATGGGTGGTGGCTGGAGGGAAATATCTGAGGTGTAAAGGCAATATATCTGTATGGGATATTCAGCGCCTGGGCAATGGAAGAAAGGCCGAACATTAAAGAAGATCCAATGATCAGGTCTGCACCTTTAATAAGGTTCGGAAGAACCTTAAACTGGGTTTTGATTTCTTGTCTGACAAAAAAAAGAGCTGCTCGTGCCATAGTAAGAGAAGCTGTATTGTCCAACTGGTTGATGAATTCAGTGACATCTCTGCCAAAGGCCATATAAGAACATCCCATCTGTTGGGCCCATAAAGCTTTTTCCGGAGGGCCAATTAGAAGGGTATCATGACCGGCAGCGTTTAAGGCCAGACAAAGCGCGATCATGGGTTGAACATCACCTCTGGAGCCGCAGGTTGCCAATACTATTTTCATGGAAATATCCTGTTTTTTTATTAATTAAGTGATTGTTTTTGCCTTTTTGTCCCGGCGCTTAACCGGGTGATTAATAAATGGATAAATTTGATTATATCTGATATTTATAGGCGTTGTAAATTGAAAGAATAAAAATAGATAAAAGCTATGAATATATTAGGATATCGGCTTGACCAGCTGACACAACGGTTTGAAAAACAGTTTGGAAAAGGCCGGTATCATGCTGCTGCGCTTTATCGTGAAATTTTCAAATTTGGGAACCTTGATACGCTTAGGGTGAAAGAGTTCATAGCGTCACCTAAACTTTCTAAACAGCTTGAAAATCAGATTGATCTGTCACCGGGAGAAGTCATTGAAAGCTTTACTGAAGACGGTTTGACCAAGTTTATTACCCGGTTGTCGGACAATGAAAAAATTGAGTCGGTTATTATTCCCATGGCGAATCGAAATACGCTGTGTGTCTCAAGTCAGGTGGGATGCAGGATGGGATGCCGGTTTTGTCAGACCGGAAAAATGGGGCTTAAGAGAAATCTTACAAGCGCTGAAATTGTCGGCCAATTGTATAATGCACGATTTTTCTTAAAAAAGAACATTAAAAATATCGTATTTATGGGTATGGGTGAACCCTTTGATAATTTTGATGCCGTCGTCCATGCCATTAAAATTATGAGTGAACAAAAAGGTTTTGATATTGCCCTTCGTTATATAACCGTATCTACTGCCGGGTTGACAAACGGAATCGAAAAATTAGCGGGTATGGACATGAAGGGGCTTAAGCTTGCTGTCTCCATTAATTCCGCAGATGATAAAATGCGTTCCTGGTTGATGCCGCTGAATAAAAAGATACCCCTTGGTCAACTTAAAATAGCATTACAAAATTTTCCATTAACCAAAAGGCAGACTTTTTTATTTGAGTATATTTTAATTAAAGGTTTAAATGATTCATTAGAAGATGCTGTTATGTTAGCTGATTACATTCATCCTTTGCCTGTTAGACTCAATCTTATCGCTTATAACCCAATAGACGGGTTTAACTATGAATCACCCAGTGACGATTATATGTATACGTTTGCCGATATGTTGGCTCAAAAAGGTGTTTTTGTAGTGAAAAGGTGGAGCAAAGGGCGCTCAGTTTTGGCAGGTTGTGGGCAGTTAGGTAAGCAATGTTAGTTGTGATTTAAGATCTTTTCACTTCTTGACATGAGATTGGATCTGTGAAAATAACGGCCGGAGTAACAAGATTTAATATAAGGTGATTTATGAACTATACTGAAGAAAGAACCAAGGCAGGTGAGTACTTAAGATTGGCTTTAAATCTTATCACAAAGTACAACTTGCCTGTGAATCCGGTTAATTACACCGTCTGGTATGAGTATGTATCCGGAAAAAATGTTAAGCTTAAAAAAGCCATTGATCACCTGATAAAACAAGAAAAAGTCATTAATAGTAAAAGTGTTGAAACCTTTTACCAGAAATATGTTGCAGATGGTGATAGACTTATTGTCAGCAAGCTGCTGACCAAGATATCGTTAATGCTTAAAGATATTACAGGGCATGTTACGGAAACAGAAGGAGATCTGGCCGGACATGGCCAAAATCTGGGAGAATTGGCAACACAGATCGGGGAAGTAAATGATTTTAATCAGATCAAGATAATCGTTGATCAGATGCTCATTGAAACCAAAGAACTGCTTACTTCAGGAAAACGGTTGCAAACCCGGATGAAAATTTCTTCTGAAGATTTAAAACAACTGCAGCAGGAATTGGAAAAATCCCAGCAGGAAGCACAAACCGATGTGCTGACTTCATTGATTAATCGACGAGGGCTTGAAAAAAAATTCGAACTGGAGCGGATCAGGGCGTGTCAAAACAATTCACCGTTTTCTATTATCATGGTGGATATCGATCATTTTAAACGGGTTAATGACAGTTTTGGACATCTTGTGGGGGATAGCCTTTTAAGAAGCATTGCTCGTCTACTTAAAGAACATTTAAGGAGAAACGATATTGCAGCAAGATACGGCGGAGAAGAATTTTTAATTCTTTTGACTGAAACTGGAATTGACGGGGCAATGGCAGTGGGTGAAAAAATCAGAAAAGCATTGTCCACAAAAGAATGGAAGCTAAAAGAAACAGGCAAAACTATGGGTAAAATAACGGTTTCTATGGGCGTTGCCCTTTACAATCTTAATGAGCCTGAAAAGGATTTTATAAAACGGGCGGATGACGCACTTTTTATGGCCAAAGAGAAAGGCCGTGATCGGATTTGTTCTCAAGAAGATCTTTAGCTCCCCCCCCCCTCCCCTGGAACTGGGAAAACTTTAGAGTTTTGGATGGGTTAAGTCAACGGCCAACTCATATATTCCATTTTCCATTTTTGCTTGAACAGGGAATTTCCCTTTTTTAAGAACCGTAAGCATTGCCATATTTGAGGGGAGCACGTCGGCAGTCAATTTTTGAAACCCCTTTTCTTTAGCAAGTCTGGCCAGCATCATGTATAAATATGTTGCAATCCCGTATCCTTGGTAATCTTCATCCACAACAAAGGCAATATCAACAAAAGGATTTATGTCATGCTTTACAAATCGCGCTTCAGCGATTATCGTTTGTTTGCCAGGTTCTCCAACCAATCCAACAATGGAAAGTGCGCTTTGATAATCAACATTTACATATGCCTGCATTTTTTCATGGGGCATGGTCTTAATGGGACTGAAATATCTGTAGTAGATAGCTTTGTCGGAAAATCGATAAAACAGTCGTCGCATCTGGTCTTCATCCGAAGGCTTTATTGCTCTGAATTTAACAGATAAGTTATTTTTAAAGGTATGTTTGATTTCAATCTCTGCAGGGTAAAAATGGGCACTTTGAGCCAGAAAAATCTGATCTTTATAGAGAATATTGAGTTTTTTTGCACCTTCAACTAATTTAGGTCGATCTTCTGGGTGGGCAATTTCAATTAATGCCTGGGCGCGCTCTCTTAGCGTTTTACCTCTTAGCTGGGCAATCCCATGTTCGGTTGCAACCAGATCAAAACATTCAGGAAGGCTGAGAATGTCCGGTGAATTTTTTACGGACAGGTGGATGTTTGGTTTGCCTTTCAGGTTTCTGCTGGGAAGGGCAATAATGGTATATCCCCCCGGGGAAATTTCAGCGCCATTTAGAAAATCAGCCATCTGTCCTGGACCTGCTGTAATGTTGCCTTTGCTGCTGTGCAAAACAACCTGGCCGGCAAGGTCCACTCTTCTTGCAGGAAGGATAAAAACAAACCGGGGGTTTTGACCAATTTCCAGGGGGCTGAATACCTTATCGATACTTTGGAATTCTACCATGGGATTTTTATGAAGAAATTGCATGAGCTCTTTTGTTCCAAGTGCATAGGCCGCAAGTGTTTTTCCTCTGTAGGTACCTTTTTTCCGATTGCTTACCGCGCCGCTTTTTACCAGATCCATGGTTGCATCTGTAAAAAATGGTGAGTGGAGGCCTAAATCTTTTTTGGTCGCCAGGTGTTTGGGCAATGCTTCGAAGATTGGACCAAAAGTAAAGGCCAGACAGCTGCCATTATCAATTACCGAGGCAATATTGGCAGCCAGTTTATCGAAAACCTTGGCAACGGGGTAACGTGGAAAATAAAAAGGAGGATCAATAGATTCAATCACCATATCAAAGGCATCAAAAGGAACAAAGGTATCTCCCAGGGTAAAAGGGATATTGAAATTGATTTCTCCAACAACAAGATCTGCTTGTTTCATGGCCATACGGGCAACATCTACCCCTACTCCCAGACTGCAATAACCGGCACTGTTTGGTGCTGTGATCTGTATAAAAGCAACATCGATGGGAATTTGTCCTTCTTTCATAAGGATATGGATGGCAGAAAACCTTGAAGGTACTAAATCTACATGGCCTGCAGAAATGGCATCGGCAGAGGCCCATCCGGAAAAAAAAGTTTTCAGGCGGTATCGTTTGGATTGTAGTGCATCAAAGGAAATGGCATCCCCGAAACTGATCAATTGGATCAGGGTGAGATCCTGGAGACCGAATCCTTTCGCATGCATCAGACAATTGACAAGGGTTCTGGGTTCTGCTGAACCTGTGCCAATAAAGATATTCATTCCGGGTTGAATTTTTTTTAAAACTTCTCTTGGGGACACTGTTTTTTCTTTCCAAGATAAATTTTTTTTATTTAGCATGATTTTTTCCTTTTCCTAAACTCGGACAATTTTAAGTCTCCACCAGACCCACAGAAGATGGAAGGCGATAAATATTGTTAAAAGAACCCAATAGATAGGGGCTGAAACTTGTGGGTTCTGATAGATGGACAGCCCAACTCCGGCGATGGTGGCACCGGACCAGATGATTTTCAAATTGAGCATGCTTTTATAGGTTTGTATATTAGCATTGCGTCCTAAAAAAGATTCTATTCCGATACCCAAAAGGGCGGCGGCGACAATTCGTGTGGCAAAGGGATCAATGGCCTGCCACCCTATTAAATTTAGAAAATAAACAGGGAAGAAAAAAAGAGGAATAGCGAAGATAAGATCCACGGCAAAGTGGATGATAAACCAACGTTTTAATGAGATCGGTGGAATTCGGTCGTCCATTGATTCCCCCTTTTGTGATGAATTCATATCAATGACACAGAAATAAAAATGTTGAATTTATTATTACTACTATACTTAATTGAATATCTGAGAAGTGTCTATATGATTTTTAAATCATCTGGAAGATAGCCACTCCTTTGTAGAAAAGGAGTGGCTGTGTATAAGGAAAGTTTTCAGTGCTTAATAAGGGTAGTGAGTGGCTTGACCGGCAACAATTTGCCAGACAACGAACATGGCACAGATAAATGCACCGGTGTATATATGTCCGGTTTTTCGATAGAAATAGGTCATGACAATACCCACGATAGTAAACATGGGTACAAATTGAATCAATACAATTCCAGGTAGATTCAGGTCAGGGATCAGCAGTGTGCCGCCTGAAAATAGGGGCATATAGTGTGCCAGGAGCGCAAAGATAAGGCCCACAGTCATCAAAAGAACATTGATAAGGGTTTCTTTAACGATGCCGGTAGAATTTCCATTTTTGCCCGGCCGCATTTGCCCGTGAATTATCAGGCCCAGGACCAGAAAATAGAATGTGAACGGGATCAGGTATCCCAGGGTTATTCCAAAGTGTAGCGTGTCAAGGGGTTTGATGCCAAACACCCAGAACCTGAAATCGGTTTTAAAAAGAGCATCGGAAAGGTTCAATGATAGGTGGGCAATCAGAATAATGACAAAGGCCAGAACAAAGGATTTCCAGATTTTACCCCATTGCAGACCGGTATTTACCCAGCTTAGGCCATAGTTTGAAAAATCAGCAGATTTTTTCTTGTTGATAAAAAAGTGCCATAGTAAAAACAGGCAAAGAGAAATCAGCCCAACACCCATTGCCCAGAACATGAGTGTATTGGTGATTTGCTGGGGCCAGAAAAATGTGGCTTTGCCTATTCCCTTCTGGGTATCAATTGATGCCCATGCAACGACGTATAAGATAACCGGAAGGATGGCAAGAACAAGGGCATTGAACCACCATCCAAATCCGGAAAGTGATTTTTGTTCTGCAGGTTCTTCATTAAGTGCTTCAAAATAATCTGAGGTTAAAAGGCACTTTCCCGAACCCAATAAAAGAACGACCATTCCTATAAGTGCCAGAAGTGTAAAAAATTCTTTCCAATACCAGGTCTGGTCAGAGGTGTCGATTTGTTTGCCGCCTTTTAAGGTCGCTTCCAGCCAGTCAATGGCATACCCTGTGGCCTCGGTGGAAAAATGAACTTTCGGGTGAATCATTGCGGGTTGATAGAGTTTTCTGGCGGTTCCTTCTTCAATAGATCCGTACAGTTTGTTCGGTACAACCGATTCAGTGGTATTAAAAAGGGTCTTTAGTTTTTTAGTATTAACAATGTCTTTTGGGATAGGTGCTCCCCACATTAATCCTGAAAATTCATCATACTGGCTGAAAATCAGGGCCAGGTTTTTCGGGTAGGTTGCTGTTCCTTCTGGGGCACCGTAGGTCCCTGTGGAAGAGCTGGCCATAATAAATGATTTATATCCGTTTGGAACATAAGCCGCAGCAATGGCTGATGCCCAGCCGCCCATGGAATGACCTTCAAGGGCAATATTGTCTGTATCAACAAAATCCAGGGTTCTGATGTAGTTCAGGGCATCGACTCCACCATAGCCATTTGCAAAAGCCGGCGGATCTGAATATCCGTGACCGGTTTGATCTGCAGCCAGAACAACATAGCCTCTTCTGGCAAATTCGATGGCAAAACTGTCTTGAGTTTCCCTGGAATTAATATAACCATGCATGGCCACGACTCCCGGGGCTTTGTTTTCTTTGTTGACCCCTTTAGGAATATAGAGCAGGGCGCTCATCATTTTGCCATCACTGCCCATGAATCGCACATCTCTGATTTTGATACTTCCATTTCCGGTTTGAACAAGGTTGGCGATATAACCTGCCCCGAATATCAGTATTAATGCGACAAGAAGAGCAAGGTTGAACGGTTTGAAACAGCGATTTGCACTCATAACAGGTCTCCATTTTAAGACGATGAATTTTTAAACAGTTTATTTTCACATAAGCAAATTTTAATGTTACATAGTGAATATTAGGGGGCTGGTCAAGAGAAATTAACAATGTTTTTAGGCAAGCAATGTTGTTAATCGAAAATAGATGCAAAAGGCAGCCGTATTTATGGATGCAGGAAATTTATTTTTGTTTGGGTGTCGAAAAAAAATGGATCAGAGGGTAGATATGGATATCTACCCTCTGATTATTGGAAGAAATTTATTTATCTTTGAGTTTTTCGATGTTGTCTTTGGCAAAGGTGATGGTGGGGTCAATTTGCAGAGCCATTTCGTAGTATTTTATGGCCAGTTTGAAATCACCCAGCTCTCGGTAATTTGAGCCGATATTTGCATAATTGATGGCAAGAGAGGGGTCAACTTCCAGGGCATCCTCAAAACAGACAATGGCTTGTTCATGATTTTTGAGCATAAAATGGCAAAATCCCATGGTGTTGAACATATCTGGACGCTGTTCGTCAATGGCCAGTCCTTTTTTGCAGATATCAATGGCTTTTTCGTATTGCTCTAGGTCTTTGAGACAAGCTCCCATGTGAGAGTAAATATCTGGCATGTTTAATTTTACAGGGTCTCTGTCTAAAGCTGTTTCAAACTCTTTTAGTGCAGCTTTTTGATCATAAATAGCGTTGAGCATCAACCCCTTGTAAAAGCTGGTGTAATATTTACCAGGTAAGGCGGACTCCAACTCATCCAGACGAACCAGAGCTTGTACCGGGTCAAAGCTTTCTGTGATCAGGCGGGCGGAAAACATACCGACACTTGCAGCCGTTGCTCTTTCTCTGAAATGAGCACCTGGAATGATCGCATAAAAAGCAGGAATTTCAAGTTTTTCATGCATGGTGTTAATTACCAGGATTTGATAGTCTTGTTTTTCTAAGGCATGCAGCAGGTTTTCAACTTCTGTTTTGATGTTGTTGCTTGAAAGATCCGGCAAAGAATCCATATCAACCATTTTATCAGGATGGGTGATAAATTTAGCATCATCAATATTGGTAAATTTGGGCAGGCCGCTGGCGACATAGTTTGATCCGGTATTAAAATCCCCTGCTAACTGGGCGGTCTCTGTTAAGGCACGGCTCATCGCCTTTTGCGGATCTGGAGAGGTTCCGGCCGTCCAGACAATTTCGCTTAAGTCAGGAAAGGTGGCAGGATCATAGGCCAAAACGCCAATGGTGGGAATGCCGGTATCCAGAGAAAAATCAGTGGCAAAAACTTTGAGGCCCTCTTTTTTATATTTAGCCAGCATTTCAATGACCAGAGGATCTGTAAAAGATTCCAGATTAATACCCGGAACATTCAGGCAATCGTGGCTGATCACAGAAGAGGTATGACGTTCAATTAATTCACATATTCCCTGACTTAACGCTTCTTCAGTACAATTTCCGGCACTGGGGCCATTAAATTCATTGATCATGTAAAACCAGTTAAATGGGATTAAAACTTCTTCTTTGGTTGTCAGGTTATATCCCCGGGTCCATTTTAACGGTAACTCATCAAAGATGGGCTTTACCTTGAGAGCCTCTTGAGTATTGTCATGGACTGATTTTATGATTTGATCAAAAGAAAGGGCTTTTTCCCCAGCTTCTTTGGATGTGGAATAAAAGAAGTTTTCTTCATTTTTTACATAAGAAAAAAAACTGTAACGTTCGGCGAGTTCCATGACTGCACTGGCTTCTGACTGTTCAGGTGTGCCGCCTTTGCCCATTTGTTTTTTGGTGCCAATGATATCTTTGGCATCTGTACCACATTCGCTAAAAAAGACCGGGATATCCAGCCGTCCATTATCAATTCTTCTTGTTTTGCTTAAAATATCAAGATTCAGCTTTGCTGTTTTTTCTTTAAATTTTGCCACAGTCTCCTGTGGAGACATTATTTTATCCTGATCATAGGTATACCCTTTAAGGGCATCCTTTAGTTCTACTTTGTAACTCATGAATTATCCTTGAAATAAGTCTTTATTTTATAAACGTGTGATCACATCCTCAGTTTTGATTATGCCACCTTTGAGGATTTTAGCAAAGACCCCTTCTTTGGGCATAATGCAATCCCCGGTTTTATAATGTATGGCACATTTTTTATGGCACTCTTTTCCTATTTGGGTGATCTCCACCAGTGCGTCATTTCCGATCTGAAATTTCTGACCGATGGGTTGTTCTTTCCAGTCAATACCGGTGGTGGCAATGTTTTCAGCAAAATCTCCAAAACCTATTTTAAATGCTTCGCTGTTGGCAGCTTCAATTTGTTCAGCGGCAAGAAAGCTAAGTTGACGGTGCCAATCCCCGGCGTGGGCATCTCCTTGTATCCCATGATTTTCTATGAGTTGTGCTTTGGTTACACAGGACTTTGGGGTTCCCTTTTTTTTGCTTACAGCAATAGATACAATTTTCATTTTTTTCTCCTATACTACAATGTGACACAGCTTTATATCACAAAAGGGGATACCTCTGTCAATATTCTTTAATAAACCATGGCATAAACCTGGTACTTTTCTTTCCAAATATCAGTGTGGTAACCTTTAATATCATTGCTGAATCTGCTACCGTCAGCCATTTTAAAATTAAGATGATCATAATCCATAATTACTAAAGAACTAATTTTGTTTTCTTTTTCATAAAAAAGGTAGGCAATTTTACATTTTCCAAGGGCACACAACCTTCCACCAAGCAGAACATAGCCCTGATCCGTTAAGTCTGGAAGGATAACTTTGAATTTAAGTTCTCGGCTCAGCATTATTACCGCTTTTTCAATCTCTTTAGATGAAAAAGACATGGTAGTGTTGCCTTTTAAGTGCGAAGCAATCGCTTTTTCACTCAGTTGTTGAAGGTTTTGATAGCGAAAGGGTGGATTGAAAAATTGTGTGAATACAATAAAAATGATCAAAGCACAGACTGCCAATGTTCCTGCAATTTTATACCAGGAGATAAAGGTTGGGGCGGTGGCATGATTTAGGGTAAGTTCAATATTTTCATGTATGTTGTTTGGAACATTTTGAAGTTTAAATGAAGTCTCAATCGTCTTTTCTAGGCCAATATCAAGCAAGTACAGCTCTTTGCATTCTGCACAGGTTTGCATGTGGGCATAAAAAATATCTTGAACCGATGGCTCTTTATGGGTTTGTCTTGTTGAAAGCCAATGCTGGAAATTTTTACAATTCATTTGGTTTTAAGGGCATGGTTTGTTCTAAAGTTTATGTTTAAAATATTATCATGGGTTTTTGCCTGTTTTAATAAAAGGCTTTTTAAGCCTTCTCTTGCCCGGGTGAGTCGTGACATAACAGTCCCGATTGGAATTTGAAGGGCATTGGCAATTTCTTTATAAAGCATCTCATTGGTGTAGTACAAAAGCAGCACCTCCTTATATTTGGGTGGCAATTGATCCATCGCTTTTTGTATTTCCTGTTGAGCTGAGACCTTTGTAAGAATATCTTCAGCAGTTTGAGCAGTTAAACTGGTTTTTAAATGGTCTATATAATCAGTCTCTGATAATTTTTGCTGACTTTTTTTCTTTTGGTAGGTTTTCAGGAAATTATTTCTTAATATTGTGAGCAGCCAGGGCTTACATTTGGATTTTTCCCTGAGTTGATGAAACTTGTAAAAAGCCATTAAATAAGTCTCTTGTACAATATCTTCAGCATCAAATACATTACCACAATATTTGAGTGCTACGTTGTACATCAGGCTCATATGCGGATAGGTCAGCAGCTTAAATTCTTTCCTGGATGCTGTTTTTTTAAACATTATTTAATTTTTTCCTGACTTTGCCCCTCCTTTCTTAATATTAATCAGGTTATTGATCAATTCAATCGTATTCTTTTTTTAATTTAAAAAAATATCTTTGACCTTATGACTGAAGATGGGTTTTGTTTATTCCAAAACCCATGATTTTTTCTTGAAGTTAAGGTAGGTTATGATATCAGTTTTTTGAATATTTTTTAAAATCAAGACAGTGGTTGGCCCGAGATTTAATGAGGGGAATAAACTTTTTATTGGCCTTTGGGAAGGCAAACGTGTCGATATCACTAAGTGTTATCCAGTGATGATCAATGGGGCCGTTTAAATGAATTTCACCTTGAATGAAGTGGCAATAAAAAACATCCATTTTTATTTTAAAATGGGTGTAGGCATGGTGGATCGTGGTTAAGTGGGTGTCAATTTTTACGATGATCCCGGTTTCTTCTTTGATTTCCCGGATACAGGCATCAGAAGCGGTTTCATTTTTATTTAGTTTTCCACCTGGAAATTCCCATAAACCACCTAAAAGACCATCAAGTTTACGCCGGGTGATCAGCAGTTTTCCACCTTTTTGAACAATTCCAACTGCAATATCATGGGTGGGTACTTTTTTTGTTTTAACTCTTTTGGGATATTGATCTACTGTGTCGGATGAAAAGCTGTTGCAGAACTTTGATACAGGGCAATGACTGCATTGTATCTTTTTAGGTGTGCAGACCAAGGCACCCAGTTCCATGACGGCCTGGTTAAAAATACCCGGATCAGTATGATCCAAAAGTCGTTGTGCATGTTTTTTAAAGTGCATGTGGGAGGAGGATTTATTAACGGGAAGGGTTAAGCAGTATAATCTTGCCAGAACCCGCTTTACATTTCCATCCACCACAGCTAAGGGGTGACCATGGACAATGCTTTGTACGGCAGATCCAATATAATCTCCGACGCCGGGTAATTTTAGAAAATCGTTGAAGTTATTCGGAACGATTCCTTTTAATTGTTTTGATACGATTTTGGCGGCTTTATGAAAATTTCTGGCCCGGGCATAATACCCCAGCCCTTCCCACATTTTAAGGACCATTTCAAGATCGGCATTGGCCAGATCTTTAATTGTTGGAAATTTGTTTAAGAAATTAAAATAATACGGTAAAGCCGTTTTTACCTGGGTTTGCTGCAACATCACCTCTGATATCCAGATGTGATAGGGATCACAGCTATTTCGCCAGGGAAGTTTGCGGTGGTTTTGTGTGTACCAGAGTGTCAGTTTCTTTTGGAATTTTGAGATTTGTTCTGGTGTGTTAATCATAGTACAGGACTATACCATAGTCATGGAAAATCGCTGAAGAAAAAGTTCTTTTTAAAAAATTATGTTTAAATAGGTATAAAAGAGAATGTCTGCCCTCCAATGGATATTTCGAGCATGGCTCCACCCAGGGTATGAACAAAAACAGCCATCCCCTTGATGTAAGTTGTTTCGGCCTGGGTACCTGTTGCAGGACCAAGGCTTGCCCCTGCGGTGTTCCCATGGGTGCTGGCCTGGGCCTGAGCTGCTGCCGTGACAATTACTGCCGAAACAGAACCATCGAATTCATAATTTCCACTGATAAATTCATCATATGATCGTTTGTCCTGGAAGAAAATGATTTCGCTGAAAGCTTGGCCCCCTAATTGAAACCCGATGCTGATTTTCTTCAAGGTGGCAGTGCCGGATATATTTTTTTCTTCATATACTCTGCCGGAACCATAGGCGCCTCCTATAATAATGCCCCCTTTCCCGACAGAGGGGAATACTGCATATCCATAGGCCTCTTCAAAAAAAGGTTTCACAGCGGTGGCTTTTTGAAAAAGTTCGATGGTTTGTTTATAGTCATTGGCGATAGCAACGGTTGAAATGGATAATAAAATTATCGTTAAGACCAAAGAAAACCAAAATTTAATTGAATTCATCGTCTGTCTCCTTTGAAAGAATAATACAGAGTGTATATTTACTTTTTAGCAATCTTGCAGTTTAAATACCAGTAGTTTTGTGTAATCTTTTAACAATATTTTTCCATTTATATAAAGAATAACAGGGCTATATGTATAATGAACCTTGAAAAATCTAATTTTCAACCATATGATTTGTTATTATGAAACCAAATATGAAACGAATTATTTTTGTCCTGCTGTTGGTTTTTGTTGTAACCATAGGTGTTTTACATGCCCTTACCCCGGGTTACATGATTTTGTATCATGATACATATCGAAGGTTGAGTTATTTTCCCATTGCCATCGGGGCTATTCTTTATGGTGTATGGGGAGGGATTATCCTTGCGATTTTATCCTGTATGTCATTTGTTCCGCATCTTTATATGTTTTGGGCCAGGGGGCCTGAGGCATACTATAGCGAATTGTCTGAAATCTTATTTTATCTGGCTGCCGGAGTGGTGATTGGTTTAATATCCAGCCGAGAAAATCGTCTTAGGGAAAAATATAAAACGCTTTCGGAAAAGCTGGCATCCTCATACCAGCGATTGCATTCTCAAACATCCCAGCTTGTGGAAGCTGAAAAACAACTGGGTGAAAGTCAAAAACTTTCTATGTTGGGACATGTCTCCGCTTCTTTGGCCCATGAAATTAAAAATCCACTGGCTTCAATAAAAGGGGCAGCAGAGATTTTAGCAGATGAGGTCCCTCAGGGGCATTCCAAGCATGAATTTATTGAAATTATGCGGTCAGAAATTTCCCGGCTAAACAATTCTGTTGAAGATGTTTTAAAATATTGTGGTGGTCAGCAAGACACAGGTCGTTCCCATTCGGGTAACCGTGATGGGAGTCGCAGTCGTCTGGAATCTATTGATAAAATAATTAATCGGGTGGTGGTACTGCTTGAAACCAGCATCAGACAAAAAGATATTCAGGTGTCCGTTCATCCTCATCCGGATGCCAGGCCGTTTATGGTGGAAGAGACACCGATGATTCAGGTTTTGACTAATATTATTGTGAATGCAATTGAGGCTGTGGATAAAAAAGGTATCATTCAAATTTATCTGGAATCTGAAGAAAAAGGGTGTCTGGTTCGGATTTGCGATAATGGTCCAGGCATACAGGTTAAAGATATTGATACTGTATTTGATACATTTGTGACATTTAAGGAAGGTGGAACCGGTCTGGGATTGTCTATTTCAAAACGGATAATTGAAAGTTTAGGTGGACAAATTAAGATCGAAGAGTCTACGCTTGGTGGAGCTGCCTTTTTGATATCTTTACCTGAAAAACAATATTTAAACAGCGAGAGAATATAATATGTCTGATACAATTTTATTGATTGATGATGATCAAAGCCTGCGACGGGTGACAGAGTATAACCTGACTGCCAAAGGATTTAACGTAGTCGTGGCAGCATCTGGGAAACAGGGGCTTGAGCTGTTTGGTTCGATACTGCCAGATCTTGTGGTAACTGATGTTAAGCTCGGAGATATCAGTGGGCTGGATCTGCTTGAAACGTTTAAACAAGAGGTGCCGGACATTCCGGTGATTATTATGACCGCATTTGGTTCGATTGAAATGGCGGTTCAGGCAATGCATAAAGGTGCATTTAATTTTATTACCAAACCATTTGACCGGGATACCTTGATTTTATCATGTGAGAAAGCATTAGAACTTCGAGGATTGCGTTCAAAGACAAAGCTTTTATCTAAAGAGATCAATCGATTGACAGGAACCAAAGGGATTGTGTCGGCAAGCTCTGTGATGAAAGAGTTGTTGGATACAGCGTCCAGGGCAGCAAATAGCGAAGCCACGGTATTGATTTCTGGTGAATCAGGAACGGGAAAAGAGGTGTTGGCCAGGCTTATACATCAAAATAGCCCCAGAAATAATGGACCAATGGTTGCCGTAAATTGTGCGGCGATTCCTGTGGGATTGATTGAAAGTGAATTGTTCGGGCATATGAAAGGGTCGTTTACAGGAGCGATTAAAGATCGTAAGGGGCATTTTAGCACAGCTTCTGGCGGGACGCTTTTTTTAGATGAAATTGGAGAATTGACCACCGATGTTCAGGTGAAGTTGTTAAGGGCCATTCAGGAAAGAGAAGTGATGCCGGTTGGGTCAGAAACAACAAAGAAAGTGGATATCCGGATTATTGCTGCTACCAATATGGACTTAAAAGAACAAATTGCGGGTGGTCAATTCAGAGAAGACTTATATTACAGACTTAGCGTTATTCCATTGTTTATACCGCCATTGAGAGAACGGATGGAGGATATCCCAGCACTTGTAACACATTTTTTAAAAAAAATTGATGCTCCCCAGGATGTTTGTTTTTCTTCTGAGGCCTTGAGTATCATGAAAACGTACCATTGGCCGGGAAATATCAGGGAGATACAGAATATTGTTGAGCGGTGTGTCATTTTGAGAAAGCAAAATGAAATTACGGCTCAGGATCTGGCTTTGCTTACGCCAAATTCATCTGCCACTGAATTTAACCCCATCATTCCGGATGAAGGGATTGCTTTAGAAGAGATTGAAAAAGGTTATATTATAAAAGCCCTTGAAAAAGCCGGACAAAATCGTTCCGAGGCTGCCAGGCTGCTTAAAGTCCCCCGTCATGTGCTTTTGTATCGTATAGAAAAATACAAGTTATAAAAGTATCGGGTGTAGGATATTCTACACCGTCTTGTTGGATACTCTGCAAAATTAATGTTTCTCGATATCTTTGTTTGAAGTCGCTGATTTAAAATCTTATTTAAATTCAAAATGTTACATCTAAATTTTAGGGGATTTGTACGTTGGCACGTCTCTTGATTAATAGTTGTATGTAAAAGATTTTAAATGTTTAAAATGGAGACTATTGTGAAAAGGATGAAAACTATTATTATCGGGTGTGTTTGTTTGGTTTTGGTTCTGAGCACCGGTATGGTTATTGCTCAAGAGGATGTAGAAAAAACACAATCCATCAATCGGGCGGTCATCAAAATAGACACCTTGTCCTGTGGGGGTTGTTTCTCAACGATAAGCGCGGGACTTACATCTTTAAAAGGATATTCTGGCATGGGAGCCAACCTGTTTAGAAAATTGATTGCGGTTGATTTTACGGAACCTTTAACTGCTGATGAGATATCACAAAAATTAGTCGAAGTTGGATATCCCGGGACCGTGGAAGCTGTCGAGCAAGTTTCACAAAAAGAGTCATTTGCATATCTTGAGTCAAAACGGACAGGATTTGGTTCTTCTGGTGGCGGTTGTTGTAGCAGCGGGCCGGCTGAGGCAAAGAATGGTCAAAGACCATCCTCTGTTGTCCCTCAAACCGGTGGATCCTGCTGTGTTCTTCCCAATACCTTACCACCTGCTAAAAACCTTTAATATTTAATAAACAAGGAAAATTAAAATGAAAAGATATCAAAAAAAAATGATTGGTCTGAGTGTCCTTTTTGTCGTGCTTTTGGTGGGTTCAAATGCCTGGGCTCTTTTTGGGGGAAAATTTAAAACCTTAACTCCTAAAGATGGTAAATTGTATATCTCCATAAAGAACGTTGATGATGGTAAAGCCCATTATTTTAAGGCAAAATCCGATGATGGGACCATGGTGGACTTTTTTTTAGTGAAAAGCTCTGATGGTATTATTCGCGCGGCCATTGACTCTTGTGATGTCTGTTATAAGTCCGGAAAAGGATATGTTCAGGATGGTGATGTCATGGTATGCACCAATTGCGGCAGACGGTTTGCCACAGACCGGATTAATGAAGTTAAAGGGGGGTGTAATCCAGCTCCTTTAAAGCGGGAAATAGAAGGCGATAAATTGGTTATTACCATGGCGAATATTAATGCCAATGCTTGGTACTGCAAATATAAATAACAGGTATTGTAAATTTAAATAGCGAATATCGCAAATCCACATATAATGAACAAGGCTACAGACATGGCATATGATCCGGAAAAATATCGGGAAAAAAGAGAAAAAGTTCTTGGGATTAGAAAACGAGGATTGGGGTTTGGAACTATTGCAGTGATTGTGTCGATGGTCATCCTTGCCGGGCTAAGTATTGTTACGGTTCCCCAGGCAATCTCGTATATGAGCACCCGGCATTTAGATGATGCCATTTTTAAATTGGAATCGGATCCAAATTGGTCTCAAACTGTAATTGAAGCCATTAATGAGATCGATGGGGTGAAAAATACGCTGAAAGATCAGAATCATACACGACTTGTGGTGACTTATGATCGCAGAGCAGTCAATGTTTCCCAAATTACAGCGTTGTTTTCCAAACAAAACCTTGATGTTACGTTGCTTAATCAGATTAATCACCGTCAACACCAGAATACGTTGAAAGAGGAGGAAGAACTTGAAACTCCATAATATTTCTTTTGGTAACATCCGGCGTAGAAAAGGCAAAATGTTGTTCCTGGTATTGGGCCTGGTGATCGGTATTTCAACCGTGGTGACTCTCTTATCCATTACTGAAAGCATGACAAAGAACATTGAAGAGCGTCTTAATCAGTTTGGGGCCAATATCGTTATGGTCCCTAAAACCCAGAATTTATCGCTGAATTATGGCGGTATTGATGTTGGCGGTGTGAACTACAAGGTCAGGGAAATCGACCAAAATTCCTTGCAAAGTATCCACACCATAAAGAATAGTAAAAATCTTTCCATTATTGCGCCTAAAATTCTGGGTCCAGTAAAAGTGAATGGTCATAATGTCTTGTTGATGGGTGTAATATTTGAGCAGGAACTTGCCCTGAAAACCTGGTGGCATAAAACAATGGGTTCATTTCCTAAAACACCGGATCAAGTCGTATTGGGTTCCCGGGTCGCTTCTTTTTTAAAAGTGGCGGTTGGAGAGACGATTCATCTTTTTGAAACGCCTTTTACTGTGGCAACTGTTTTAAAGCCCACAGGGGGCTCAGAAGATGATGCTATTATTTCCGAGTTAGCTGCTGCGCAGAAACTTTTAGGAAAACAAGGCAAACTTTCCATGGTTGAAATTTCTGCTTTTTGTCAGGGGTGTCCTATTTCTGAAATGACCTTGCAGATTGCAGAAAAATTTCCCGACGCCAAAGTTACTGCCATGAAACAGGCCGTGATGTCTAAAATGCAATCCATAGATATGTTTAAATCTTTTAGCCTGGGGGTTTCCATTCTTGTGATTCTTATCGGGTCTTTGTTGGTTCTGGTTACCATGATGGGATCGGTGAATGAGCGAACCCGTGAAATTGGAATATTCAGGGCCATTGGATTTAGGCGGGGACATGTCATGCAGATTATACTTTTAGAAGCGATGTTGTTGGGTATTATTGGTGGTATTTTAGGGTTTTGTATTGGTAATGGAATCGCCTATGGAATCATACCGGTTGTAATGAAAGACGGAGCATTTGCCGGAATTAATGTGAATCTTGGAATTGTTTCTATTGTTATGGCAGTGGCTTTGAGCCTGCTGGCAAGTTTATATCCTGCATTTAAAGCCAGTAATATGGACCCCAGTGAAGCATTGAGAGCACTTTAAATATAAAGCGAGTTAAAAATGAGACAGGTGAGTCATTTAATTGAAATTGAGGGATTGAAAAAAACATATCAAAGTGGCGATACAAAGGTGGATGCCATAAGACAGATGGATTTTTTTATAGATGACGAAGAGTTTATCACTATTATGGGGCAGTCCGGATCCGGTAAAAGTACTTTGTTATCGATTATGGGTGCTTTGAATCATCCAACCCAGGGTAAAGTTTTTGTTGATTCTCTGGATTTATACTCTTTAAGTGCAGAGCAGCGGGCTGATTTTCGCAGCGAATATATTGGTTTTATTTTTCAGTCTTTTCAGTTGATTCCGTATCTAACCGTGTTGGAAAATGTCAAACTGCCTATGGCAGTCACCGGGCAGAAAAAAAAGGTCAAAAACCAGATGGCCTTAGAGGTTATTGAGCGGGTGGGTTTAGAGGCTAAGGCACATCGCCTGCCAGATCAACTTTCAGGTGGAGAACAAGAGCGAGTGGCCATTGCCAGAGCCCTTGTTAATAAGCCTCCGATCATCCTGGCAGACGAGCCGACAGGAAATCTGGACTCAAAAACAGCCAATGAAATCATGTTGTTGTTGCAGTCTTTGAACAAAGAGGGGCATACGATTATTGTGGTGACGCATAATACAGATATGGCATCCTATGCAACCCGGACGGTTCAGGTTCAGGATGGTGAGTGTTTTTCTTAGAAAAACGGATTTAAACTTTTAATTATAATAAAGTTTTTATTTTCTGATTTAATTGTTTGATGGAAAAGGGTTTTTCGATCATATTGGAAAATCCAAATTTTTTATATCTTTTTATCTCCATATCATCAGAGTGTCCGGTAATGAGAAGCCCTTTGATATCCGGGTCTATTTTTTTAAGTTGTTCCATGGTTGGAAAACCACCCAGGCCATTATGAATTTCAAAATCAAGAAGGGCAATCTGGATTTTTTCTCCTTGTTTTCTGGCAATTTGACAAACGTTAATGGCCTGGTTGCCATTTGAGGTGGAAAAAGTTTCATATCCCAGGCGGGTTAACAGTTGGGAGATAACATCCAGGATTAGCTCATCATCATCCATCACCAATACCCTAACCGGTGTTTTAGATGGGGATGCTTCATTTGTTTTTTCCTTAATTGTCTTTTGGGTGGTTTGGATTTCAGAGCGATTGTCTTTAAAAACGGGTAAAGAGATATGTACCGTCGTTCCTTGTCCTACAGAAGACTCCGTATGAATCAATCCGCCATGGCGTGCAATGGTTGACCAGGCAATGCTAAGGCCCAGGCCGGTACTTTTTTTATTACCCATGGGTTTTGTTGTAAAGTATGGATTAAAGATCATATCAAGATGTTCTTTGGATATGCCACTGCCCGTATCTGTTATCGAAATAAAAATCTGGGGATTTTTTAATGGTGATTCTTGATAGCTGATGGCAATATCAATATGTCCCTGATCTTTTATTGATTCTATCGCATTTTGAAAGATATTTTGAAAGGCACTTTTTAATTGGCTTTGATCTGCATAGAAGTCTGCGGGAATGGGCTCGCACTCAAGATTATAACTTATTTCTTCCTGGCGAAGGCATTGTTCAATAATTCTACGGACAAGGTCCTCAATATCTGTTTTTACCTTAACCGGCCCCCCGCCCCTTGCAAATGATATGAGTTTGGAAGAAACACCTTTTGCCTGCATGATACCGTTTTCAGCGTTTCGAAGGTATTTTTGAGTTTCACTGTCATTGCAACTGAGTTGAGCAAGGTTGATATTTCCAATGACCATGGATAAAGAGTTGTTAAAATCATGGGCAACGCCACCTGCAAGTGTACTGATGCTTTCTAATTTTTTTGAGGTGTCGATGGCTTTTTCAAAATCTCGGAAAAGTTTGTTATGTTCTTTTTTTTCAGTGATGTCAAAAGCTGTTTGTAATCGGACGATGCGTTTATCATACCATTCAATGGCTTTATCAACAAGATTGTACCAGTGGTGGTTGCCCGGATTTTGGAACTCCCATTCATAGGGGGATCCGGGTTTCCCGTCTGCCTGAAGCAGTCTTGGATTTGTACAATGTGGACATGGCTCGGTTGAATTCTTTTGGACCACCTGCCAGCATTTTTGACCTTCAAGGATGGGCTGGCCTTCGTTAAACGTTTCTAAGAACTTTTTATTGGTATAAATAAGATCATAGGTTTGTATATCCGACACATATACAATGGCTTCCATGGAATCAAAGATGCTTGAGAAAATTGCAAACCCTTTTTCATTTTCTTGTGTCTGGGAAAGTAGATTTTTTTCTAAATCATATTTTTGTTGGGCCCGTTTTGTCAGGCTGTAAAGTTCATCCATGTTTTTGACAGGTTTTGCAAGGTATTCAAATGCATTATTTTGTTTTAATGCATCAGCGGCGCTTTGAATACTGGTGTATCCTGTGAGAAATATTATCTGAATGCAGGGGTCTATTTGTTTTAATTCATGCATCAGTTGGATGCCATCCATTCTATCCATCTGAATATCAGAAATTACGACTTTAGAAGGATGGCTTTTAAATATTTCTATTGCCTCATATCCATCAGTTGCAGTTTTTACAGTAAAGCCCTTGTTTTCAAAAAGTACCTTGAAGGAGCTTGTCAGACGAGGCTCATCGTCAACTATGAGCAGATGATTTTTTATATCAACAGTTTGAGGCAAAAGGGCTACCTTTTAATTTTATAAGTTTTAAATTTCCAAGAGTGAACTTAACGTACATGCTATAATTGGAAAAAACAATCGGTAAAAACCCCTATTTTTTAAAAAAAATTAAAAAAAAATTTTTATAATTTCATGGGACTGCATAAAGATTTTTTCTTTGGAGCAGATGTCCCACATTTGCCGCAATAAAAGGATGGTTTAACCTCAACTGGGTTGCAGACAGATTCTGCTGTGCTGCTATGTTTGTTGCAGCTTTCGCACACAAAAACCGATGTTATTTCTTTTTTAGTGCTGCAAATTTCTTTTTTATTTGAAGAAATTTTTCCACATTTTGAACATTGATAGTTTGTCATTTTGTCCCTCTTTGTATTTTAATGATACTTAAGTCGTTTGAGTTAAGGTCTTTATATATCAAGACATGAGTTAGTCTTTCCTTACTTTCTGTGCCGATGCTTATAAAATTGTTATGAATTTTGGATAGTCAAGTATTTAAAAATAATGGAAAATTTTATTGCTCAAATAGAATTTGGATATATATTATTAGAAATGGTTCTGCAGTTATCCATAACTCCTAAATTGAGGAGGTTCTAAATGACAATCGTTAGTCGGGTCAGTGCAAAAAATGCCAAAAAAAAAGTGGATGAAAATCAATCTTTGTTGGTCTGTATTTATGATGATGATAAATTCAAGTCTCAGGCCCACCTTGAAGGGGCTATTCCCATGAGTGAATTTTTAAAGTTGAAGCCAGATCTTTCTAAGGATACGAGTATTATATTTTACTGAGGTTGAGCTGAAGACAGTTCTGCGGCAGGTCTTGCTGCACAATATTTTCAGGATGGATATGGGAATGTCCAGGTTCTGGACAAAGGAATAAATGGTTGGAAAGAAGATGGATTTAACATATTATAGGTATTCCCCCGTCCATGAAGAATGGGCGGGGGAATTATTTATTGAGCATCGGTAATGCCGACTTCTTCAAAGGTCTTTATATCTGCAAGTATTCGAGTCGCCAGATCTAAAAGTTCCATACAAACAGCAGCTCCTGTACCTTCTCCCAGCCTGAATTTAAGATCGATCAAGGGTTCAAGGCCCAATCGGTCATGCATAAAGGTATGACCGACTTCAACAGACTTGTGACTGGCAAAAAGATAGTTTTTTGCAGCGGGTGCAAGCTCGCAGGCGATTAAAGCACCGGCGGTTGAAATTAAACCATCACAAATCACCGGGATTTTTTTGGCTGCCGCCCCAAGTACTAAGCCTGCAAGAGCTCCAATTTCAAGTCCGCCAACCTTTGCAAGAACATCAATGGGGTCATCGGGGTCGGGCTTATGAAGTGCCAATCCCTTTTTGATCACCGCAATTTTATTGTTGAGCGTCTGGTCATCAATCCCTGTTCCACGTCCAGTCAGTTTTTCCACTTCAATTCCTGAAAAGACAGCAATAATAGCAGAAGATGGTGTGGTATTTCCAATTCCCATATCACCGGTTCCTAAAAGATCTACCGGTTGTTCAGCATCCAGCTCATTGATAATTTCAATGCCAGCCTCAATAGAAAGAATCGCCTCATCACGTGTCATCGCCGGCTCTTTTGTGAAATTGGCTGTGCCATGTCGGACCTTTTTATGGAAAATAGGCAGGTCTGGCTCAAAATCATGGTTCACACCAATATCAGCCGCTTTTACGGTTGCTCCAGCATGTTTTCCGATGACATTGACCGAAGCGCCCCCATTGGCGAAATTATATACCATCTGGGGAGTGACTTCGGATGGAAAAAGGCTGATACTCTCTTGGGTGATGCCATGGTCACCGGCACAGGTGACAATCTGTTTATTGTTCAATTGAACATTAATGGTGCCTTTAATTGCCGCAAGTCTTGCTGAAATATCTTCCATAATGCCGAGACTTCCAGCAGGCTTGGCCTGGTTAGCCAGCCGTTCTTTAGCTGCGCAAAATGCATCTTCATCAAGAACGGCACTGATGGATGAAATCGTTTGCTCTAAGAGGCTCATAATATTTACCTTTTATCTGTGATGTCCTTTTCAAATATTTCCATACCTTTTTTCATGGCACAAAAATCACCGCACATGGTGCAGGTCTCTTGTTGGGCTGGTGCGCGGCTTTCACGGGTTTGCCTGGCAACTTCGGGGAAAAGCAGGTACTTTTCAAGGTCGTTCCATCTCATGTCCCGTCTGGCCATGGCTGCTTGTTTTTCATTTTCCCGGCGGTCTGGATATTTTGAGATATCTCCTATGCGTGTGGCAAGTCGTGTGGCTCTAACGCCTTCTCTTACATCGTTTACATTTGGCAGGGCAAGATGTTCAGCCGGTGTGATGTAACAGATTAAATCCGCACCAAATCGTGCTGAGCTAGCGGCTCCAATGGCCGCAGTAATGTGGTCATATCCGGCACCCGTATCACAGGGGATGGGGCCCAAAACATAGTAGGGGGCATTGCCGGACATTCTTTTTTCCAGCATAATATTGCCTTCAATTTCGTCTAATGGCACATGCCCCGGTCCTTCTACCATCATCTGGCATCCCTGGTTTCTTCCAATTTCAGCCAACTCACAGTTGATGATCATTTCCGCCATTTGAGCACGGTCATGGCTGTCGTGGATGGCACCCGCCCGAATTCCATTTCCAAGAGAAAGAACAGCGTCATATTTTTTCATTAATGCACAAACTCGGTCAAATTGTTCGTAAAGAGGATTTTCTTTCTTATTGATATCCATCCAGGCGACCATATAGGTTCCGCCCTTGGAAGCTAAACCCCCATAGCGAAAACCTTGTTTTCTTAAGCGTTCGATGGTGTATTGATTGATCCCGCAGTGAATGGCCATAAAGCTTAAACCATCTTCAAGTTGTCTTTCGATCAGCTCAAAAAGGTATTCCGGATCCAGTTTAGCCGGGTTGTTATATTTTCGAATGGCTTCTTTAAATGCCTGATACAATGGTACATTTCCCACGGCAAGATCGGTGTTGGCAAGAATGGTTCGTCTAACTTCATCCAGGTCACCATCTGCAGATAATTCCATTAATGTATCAGCACCTTCTTCCTGGGCGGCCTGGGCTTTTTCGACTTCAAGACTGATATCACAGATGTCTGAGGATGTACCAATAGAGGCATTGACCTTGGTTCTAAGGCCGGTTCCGATGCCGACTATTTTCTGATTGGGTCGGGCAGGATTGCAAGGGATAACAATCTCCCCTTTTGCCACATGATCCAGAATAAAGGCTTCAGACAGACCTTCGGTTTCGGCTACGATTTGCATTTGTTTGGTTATGGTTCCCTGGCGGGCATGTTCAAGTTGAGTTGTCATAGTTTCCTCGCTATTTAAACCCTTGCAGAAAATAAAAAAAGATTCTGCAAGAGCGAATGTCTTACAAAACCTTTTGCCATTGGGTTTCTACAATAATCATTACCTGGCTCGTCTTCTGACTTCCGGCATTAGATCTGTTTTTATGGCCTTCCCGTTTTCACAGTGACGTAAAAATAAAAACAGATGTTTCCGGTTACAGCGGCGGGACCGTTACGGAGTTTCACCGTATTCCGTTGACCAAGGCAACCTTTAAAATTCGATACTTATGTACAAAATTATATTATTAAAGTCAATAATTTCCATATATTAAAATATTTCTAAATAAATTAATATTGCCAATTCATAATACCCAGACCAAAAATATTGGCAGCAGTGGCAGTGGAATACAGGGCAAAAACAGTCATTACCTTGGCTTTAATAGTCTTCATGTTGATAACCAGAAGGGCTGCAACATAAAAGTGAAAATAGCCAAATAAAAATATTAGCCAGACACCTTTGAATGAACTGTTCCAGAATGGATATTCCCAGACAAGATGTCCTCCTTTGTTCAGGAACCATTCTATAAACACACAGAAGGCTGAGTAGCCAATAGCCCAGAACCATTGATTTGGAATTCCCAGGATTTTTTCGCTCTTTTCTTCGGAAATGGTATTGTAATAAATAATTCCAGACAGGACGAACATGAACATTATTTCAATATTCCAACCAACCATGGTTCGCAGGGCAGTGTCGCCGGGTGCAGTCCAGAAGGCTGATCTTCCTGTAAAGTGGAGCACCCAGCCATTCCAGGTTTCATTGATAAAGTCCATTCCAAATACAGTAAGTCCTGCAAATATGGCATTCCAGTTTTGGCTCTGCTTTGCTTTTTTTATTTCTAATGTATAAATATAAAAGACAATAGCTAAAAGAGGGATAACATACCATTTGAGCATGGAAAGATCTCTGATGTTTTCAAGGGCTTTTATGCTTGCTTCAGTCATAACCAGATCCTCCTTTTTCTTAATATTTCAGATAGATATCAGTATGATTTTGCAGATGATATATTAAAACTATATATTGCTGTTGGATTTTGTTGTCAACGATGAAGATCGTATTAAAGTCTTTTAGGGTGCTGGTAAAGTTCGCGATTGAGTTTCATCCTATGGTGCTCATTGAGGGAGCACCATAAGATAAATGTTGTATTAGCTTGAAGAATTTAAAGAATTGCCATGGGTTGATTCAAATCTTATTTTAAGATCAGCCCGCTGTTCAGGGCTTAAGATTTTGTGAATTTTGATAAAATTATCTAAAGCACTGTGACCAAATTGCCTTAGATGGTCTATGCTCTTATCTATATCTGCATGCAGTTTTGTGCTATCGCTATTGTCTGAAAGCAGTTCATTGAATATGCCTTTGTATCTGGTCTTGGATTGTTTCCTAAAATCATTGGCTTCTGTTTTTATTTGATTGGAGATCTGAATAATCTGCTGTTTTTGGTCAGGGGTTGTGTTGATTTGATCTAAAACCTTAACAACTTGTTTCTCCACAAGTTTTATCATTTTTTCATGTGTAAATTGGGCATGCTTTGAGTGCCATACCCCGAAAAGGAAGAGGGCGCAGATAATTAGACTTGAGATGATGATTTTTATTTTTGTTATTTTCATTCCAAATTTTCCTATAAATCGTTGTGATTATTATGAATTTAAATCATACTCTTGAATTAATTCTTCTTTTTTTACTTCAGGCAAAGAATTCATATGCTTTCTCCATCCTGGACACCAATTGATATGCCAGCGCCATAGTCTGCCAATTATAGAGCCTGGCGTACGGTCATACTTTTTTCTAAATTTACAAGTTTCGCAATTGTGTTTTTTCATAAAAGAATTGTCCTTTGACGTTTTGTTAAGTGTGGCTTTGATTGTGTGACCATAGTCTTTGTTGAGAAGTATTAAAGCAAAAATATGTGACATGGGTATTACAAGAAGTGTTAAAAAATATTAAGCAAGTAACGGATTTATTGTTCTTGTCCGTGCAAAGATGGCTTTGTAGGTAAGGTGATTTCTACGGTGTGTTATTTTATCTTTTCTGGTGTTTGGACGTAGGATTTTGGGTAGTTTAAATTATTAATATTTTTTTAAAGATGTCATGGCCATTAATAATTTAATAAAAGTTTATCTTAGTTATATTCATATGAAGTCTCTTTGTCTTTCTACCTGAAATATAAAGGAATTCCTTGACAATCTGTCTGGTATAGTTTTAATAGTCTCATTATTATAGAAAGATTATCTTAGTATCTTTCTGTTTGTTTGTGAATCGCTTGGGGTCTTATGGGAAAAGACAAAAAATAGTGGCGTTCACAATACTTAGGGTGTGGAAGTAAAAAATTAGATTTGATGGGGGAAAAGGTATGAAAAAAAATGTTTTAAGGATTCTGGGTGTTTTTTTAGTGGGGCTGTCTTTTTTTATTGCAGGTTGTTTACAGCCGTCTGACCCAAAACTAGGAACAGCAGGTATTGGTGTCAGCGATCTTGAACAATCTACCGAATTTTATACTCAGATCATGGGTATGACTGTGAAATATCGGATCAAGACTGGTCAGATGGAACAAGTGGTTTTGGAGTTTGCCCAAGGCAAAGGATCCGATGTTGTTTTAATGCATTATACAGATGGTTCTGAACACAATTATACAAAAAATCCTGATAAATTGGTATTTTATGTTCCAGATGCTTATGCGGTGCAAACTGCGATTTATGCTGCAGGATATTCAATGGCCTCACCCGTTGCTCCCCAAGCTGGATTGGGTGGTGTTCACGTAGGTTTGGGATATGATCCGGATGGTTACCTGGTTGAACTTATTCAAGATACCCAGCTTACTGGCAGCTACATGGGCGGTGTGGGGATTGGTGTTAGTGATCTTGAAGCTTCTGCTGATTTTTATACCCGTGTTATGGGGATGACAGAGCAATATCGGTTATCAATTCCATATTTTATGGATGAAATTATTTTGCAATACCCATATGAGGGTGGTGGTTCTGCTCTTATTCTCATGCATTATTCACCATACCAGGGGCCAAAAAATTATACCGACGTTCCGGTTAAATTGGGATTTTATGCGGCGAATGTTCAGGAAACTGTAAAAGCCATAAGTGATGAAGGCCTGGAAGTGCTTGTTAAACCCAAACGCAGACCCAAGTTTAACCCCAGAGCCTATGGGCTTGCAAAGGATTTGGATGGCTATCTGGTTGAGGTCAAGCAGTCTGTGGAATTAAAAAAGAAAAAATAAGTAATAAAATTTAATATTTGTTATCATATGGGCGCAGTATGGTTGTCAGGGTTGGTTGTATTTCCTGACAATGATGCTGCGCCTTTTTTGTGGTAACGTTGATTTAATATGGCCGGTTTTATAATGGATAAAAAAATAATCATCATAACCAGCATTGTTGTTATATGCCTTGGTATTGGCTTTTCAATATCTGTATTGTATCAACGTTGGGAGAATAAAAAGAGTATCCAAGAATCACAGGCGGCCCTTCCAGTAAATAAACTGGATATTTCAACGTCCCAAGTTGTAGATCATTCAAAACAAAGACCACTGGAAAAGCCAGCGCTTTCTCTTGGAAAAAAATTACCCACCATTCCGTTTGGACTTGAACTCAAAGGAACGATTGTTTCGGAGGATTCTGATCCTTTTGCTGTTATTTTAGTAATTAAGAAAAAACAAGAGATTCTCGTTAAAGAAGGGGATACCGTTGGTGCCATTGTTATTAAACAGATTCTGAAAGAAAAGGTTCTTTTATGGATGGATGGCAGACAAGAATTTCTTTTTTTAAAACAAGGAAAATCAGATGGAGTTTCCCCTGGAACTTTGATCTCCGGAAAAGAGAATGAGAGTCAGGAACCTGAATTTGTAGATCGTGCTGTCATCACATGGGCGGATATCGATAGCTTAGGTGAAAATTTATGGGATCTGAGTAAACAGATTCGGGTGTTCCCACATTTTGCTAAAGGTCACATGGATGGATTTCGTATTTCCGGGATCAAAGAAGATGAATTTTTTTATAAGAAGCTGGGGCTTAGAAATGGAGATATTGTTTCCGGGGTAAATGGGAAAAACATCAATTCTGTAAAAGATATTCCAAATATATATGATGTGTTCGAACAATTGGAAAGCACGGGTAGTATGGTCGTTGATATTAAACGGGATAGTGGTGCCGGGAAAATCCGAGTTTCAATCGAATGAAGTTTTATTGATAAACCCAATGAAAGGGGCGATTAAATCGCCCCCGAATATTTAAAAAGTATAGGCGATTCCAAGAGTGAGTCCAAATGTTTTTTGATATAATTCTTTTTCAAGTGTTCCTCCATCAATCGTGGGCAACCAATTATAGCGAAAGATCGCACCTCCTGTTATTGCCCATTGCGGGGTAACATAGTAAGCGATACCAGCCCCTAAGTTGCCTTCAAGCCCGTAGAAGGTTTCATCTTCATAATTAGTGCCATTAGTTCGACTTCGGTCGATTTTGAGCCAGGGGACACCCGCGCCGACAAGCAGATATGGCCTCAGTTGTTTCCACGCCAGGATATCATATTTAAAGTTAAAGTCGATCACATTGTATATTGCCGTACTATTACCTATGTTCGCGATAGTTGTGCTTGTATCGTGGCGGGTTCGCTGGTATCCCAATTCAAAGGCACCAATATCTGTCCTCACACCATAAACGATGCCAAATCCCATGCCATGATCCATATCAGGAACACTCCATATGGTAGTACCATCTGTAAAAGCCATGGTATCATCAAAGTCGCCACTCATCCCATTATACACAAAAGACAGTCCGATATAGCTTCCTTCTTTAACATATTCTGAATAATCTTCTGCATTCACCGAGTTTACAGAAACCAGACACCATATCATACAGATTGCCGCTACTATTTTCATTCTCAGCTTCATGGTCACTTTCCCTTTCAATAGATTGTTTATTCTTTAAATAAAACCGATCATCAACGATATTGAATTTTACTTATTTCGTAGAACATTTCGCTATTCGC
The DNA here is from genome assembly GCA_033852015.1 of Desulfobacula sp. Classification (GTDB taxonomy): domain Bacteria; phylum Desulfobacterota; class Desulfobacteria; order Desulfobacterales; family Desulfobacteraceae; genus Desulfobacula. Next base: position 31,000 of record JAWSVH010000060.1, on the reverse strand, counting down.
TATCAAATTAAAAAAGTGTTGTCAATATTAGGTAAGCAGCTTTTATCTCTACTTGGGGAGGCAGACCATAGGCCAGAAACCAGGAGTTAACCACAAACTTGTCATGGGTTTTGATATGAACAATGGCAGAAGCCATGTTGTTAATTTTTCAATCCGGTTCGGGTTTGATTATTTGTTTTAATGACTAAGAATAAAAAAATTTATTGACAAACCCAATGAAGTTTATCTACTAGAGTCAAAGTTAGTTCACTGGGGGTGCTTTTGTAAAAAAGCTGAGAGAAGTTGAAACTTCAACCCTTGGAACCTGATGCGGTTAGCACCGGCGTAGGGAAAGTGTATGAAGCAACCTTCTGTGTATATTCTCTTCAATATTTTCTTCCTGGTAATTTAGTCTGGCTGTCTGAAGGCTCCATAAATTTATAGAAAGTTTAGGATTTGGGGGTTTTATGCAAATAAACCTGAACGGGAAAAATATAGAATCCGGCTGTAAAACACTGATGGGCCTTGTTTCGGAACAGGGGCTTGACACCAAAGCTCTGATTGCTGAACTTAATTTTGAATTGATCAAGCAGACGGCCTGGAAAGATACATTAATCAAAGAGGGTGACACTGTTGAGTTGCTCAGCTTTGTTGGAGGGGGATAAATAACAATGATAGAAAAACAAAAGGATGCCCTTGTTTTAGGGGATACGGAATTTAAAAGTCGTTTGTTTACAGGAACAGGAAAGTTCGCATCCCGTGATTTCATCACTCCCATGCTGGAGGCAAGTCAGTCCCAGATGATCACTGTTGCATTGCGCCGGGTGGATTCCAGCGAGAAAGGGGATAATATCCTGGATTATATTCCTAAATCAGTTACTTTGCTGCCAAACACATCCGGGGCAAGAACCGCACAGGAAGCTGTGCGAATTGCAAGAATTGCCAGGGAAGCAGGCTGTGGAAATTTCATTAAAATTGAAGTGATTACAGACATGCAGTATCTGTTGCCGCATAATCATGAGACTTTATTGGCAACGGAAATCCTTGCAAAAGAGGGCTTTGTTGTTCTCCCATATATGATGCCGGATATTACCGTGGCCAAACAATTGTACGATGCAGGCGCTGCTGCTGTGATGCCTTTGGGTTCTCCCATTGGTACCAACCGTGGGCTTGAAATGAAACCCATGATCAAAATGATTATAGAGACCAGCAAAATTCCTGTGGTGGTGGATGCGGGTATCGGGCGGCCATCCCAGGCAGCTGAAGCCATGGAAATGGGTGCAGATGCAGTGCTGGTGAATACGGCCATTGCGACCAGCAAAGATCCAATACTTGCTGGAAAAGCGTTTGCCTATGCGGTAAAAGCGGGCAGGATGGCATATCTTTCCAGTATGGCTGATGAAAAAAATAAGGCCAGTGCATCTTCGCCGCTGACCGGCTTTTTAAGGAAATAAACTCATGTCATTTATGAATGTGGTCAAGCAATTTGAAGATTTTGATTTTGATGCCTATTTTAGTTCTGTTACCCTGTCAGATATTCAACAATCCTTGCGGCGGGATCATCTGGAGCCGTATGACCTACTTAATCTTTTATCAGAACTTGCCCAGGATGTTTTAGAGGAGATGGCCCAGAAAGCTCAACAGGTTACACAACAATACTTTGGCAGAACCATTGGAATGTATGCGCCGTTGTATATTTCTGATTATTGTTCCAATCATTGTACATATTGTGGATTTAATTGTGCAAGTGATGCTAAAAGGCTTAAGCTGTCCATCGATCAGATTGAGCAAGAAGCCCGGGTGATTTCAGATATGGGGATTCGCCATATTCTGGTTCTGACCGGAGAAGCACCAGCCCAAACTCCCATGTCCTACCTTAAAGAGACGGTTGAAGTATTGAAAAAATATTTTTCATCCATTGGCATTGAGATGTTTCCCATGGATGAGGATGCGTATAGGCAGTTGAAAAACGCTGGAGTGGATTCTTTAACCGTATATCAGGAAACCTATGATCAAAAGATTTACAAACAGGTTCATCTAAAAGGGAAAAAGGCAGATTATCAATATCGGCTTTTAACACCAGAACGCGGAGCAAAAGCGGGTTTTCGGTCCGTGAATATTGGTCCGTTATTCGGCCTTGGTGAACCCGGCCCTGAAGCGTTTTTAGCAGGCCTTCATGCTAAATATCTGGAGCAGACATTTCCGGATGTGGAAGTGTCACTGTCCCTTCCCCGGATGACAAAAGCAGCCGGTGGGATTGCGCCTCGTTATACGCTGTCAGACAGGCGATTCGTTCAGTTTATTCTGGCCTGGCGACTTTTTATACCGCGCCTGGGAATTTCCGTATCGACAAGGGAGTCTGCCCAGTTCAGAGATCGTCTGCTGAATCTTGGGGTTACCCGATATTCAGCCGGATCTAAAACCGATGTGGGCGGATATGCACTCAAAGATCAAGAAGCCACCCCCCAGTTTGAGGTGACCGATATTCGGTCTGTGGATGAGGTGAGCCAGATGATACGGAAGAACGGTTTTCAGCCGGTGTTTAAAGACTGGGAGATTTTCTGATGAAAGTCGGCATTGCCGGTATTGGCGGAATCGGATCAAATGTGGCACGTCTTCTTGCCCAGGCAGGGACAAAAGAAATTAAAATCGTGGACTTTGATTGTATTGAAAGTTCCAATTTGAATCGGCAATTTTACCGGTACTCCCAGGTTGGAGAAAAAAAGATAGACAGTCTGGAAAAGAATCTTAAAGCAATCTTTCCTGAAATGGTTATTGAGAAAAAAGATCAGAAAATTCAGGCGCAAGATGCAAAAAAGTTGTTTTTTGATTGCCCGGTGGTGGTGGAGGGGTTCGATGACAAGGCGTTAAAAAAAATGATCATCGAAGAGCTGGCTGATATGGATAAGATCGTTGTCTCTGCCTCGGGTATTGCCGGCACGGACATGGCGAATGTTACAACCAAAAAAATGGCCCATTGTTATATTGTGGGTGATTTTATTTCTGATCAGGACGACCATGCGCTTTTCCCTCCCAAAATTGTCATGGTGGCATCCATTATGGCCGGGATTGTTTTAAATTATATCAAAGAAGTTGAAGGTTAAGAGAAAATAAGACTAAGGATAATAACAGATGAATGAAATAAGACTTTTGGATGCCAATATCAACCGATCCGCTGAAGGATTGAGAGTTTTGGAGGATATTGCCAGATTCCGATTTGATGATCAGAAAATATCAGCAGGGATTCGCGGACTTCGTCACCAGGTTCGGGATCTGTTCAAAGGAAAAGAAGACATCCTGTTGGCTTTTCGAGATTCTCAGAGTGATGTCGGTGTGATGACGTCTTCTGGCCAGACCAGCGACCAGCGAGTTGATCTTAAAGATACCGTGCTGTCAAATTTTAAACGGGTTCAAGAAGCATTGCGATCGATCGAAGAGATTCTCAAGACGACCGGCGACTATGCTGCCGGGAAAAAAGCCGAGGCACTTAGGTTTGCTTCCTATGTCCAGGAACCGGTGTTTTTAAAATTGTTTGGCCCCAAGTTTCCCCGTGGGATCTATGGCATATTAGGGGAAAAATTCAGCCAGGGCCGAACCAATATTCAGGTGGCAAAACAGATGGTGGATGGGGGTATTGATATTCTCCAATACCGGGAAAAAGTAAAAGATAAAAGTTTAAAACAAATGTATCTTGAATGCCTTGAGATCCGCAAAATAACCGCAGATGCCAATGTGCCATTTATTATCAATGATTTTGTGGATATTGCCCTGATGGTGGGGGCAGACGGTATTCACCATGGGCAGGATGATCTGCCCATTAAAGCCGTTAGAAAATTAGCCCCCGGCATGATGGTCGGGTGTTCTACCCACTCTCCTGCCCAGGCCCAAAAAGCTATCGAAGATGGGGCAGACTACATTGGGGTTGGGCCGATTTTTACCACCCAGACGAAAGAAGATGTCTGTGATGCAGTGGGATTTGAGTACCTTGAGCATGTAGTAGAAAACCATACCATTCCCTTTGTGGCCATTGGCGGTATTAAACGTCAGAATTTAAAGGATGTCATATCACGGGGAGCAAAAACTGTGTGCCTGGTCACAGAGATCATTGGGGCACAAAATATTGAAAAAAGAATCAAAGAAATTAAAAACATATTAGGAGAAGTTTAATGAACACGTCATACACCACCCAGATGGATGCAGCAAGAAAAGGAATTTTGACCCCTCAGATGGAGCAGGTGCTCAAAGATGAGACCATTTCCAAAGAAGAGTTGATGGAAAAACTTGCCAAAGGACATATCGCGATTCCTGCAAATAAGAATCATAAGAATCTTAAAGCCTGCGGGGTTGGACAAGGACTGAAAACCAAGATCAATGTCAACTTAGGCGTGTCTAAAGATGTCTGTTCCTTTGATTCAGAGATGAATAAGGCTCAGATGGCAGTTGATTTTAAAGCAGATGCACTGATGGATTTAAGCGTGTCCGGTGATACTGAAGGATTCAGAAAACGTCTGGTAAGTGAAATCCCAATTATGATCGGTACCGTTCCCATTTATGATACCCTGACCCGGACCGGAAAGCCGACTGAAGAAATCACCATTGAGGATTGGTTTGAAACCGTCAGAATCCATGCGGAAAACGGGATTGATTTTATTACCATCCATGCAGGACTGACTCAAAAATGTATTACCAGTCTTCGGACCAATAGAAGACTGTGTGGGATTGTCAGCCGGGGTGGGGCTATTTTATTTGAATGGATGGAAAAAACCGGTAATGAAAATCCATTTTATGAACATTTTGACCGTTTGTTAGAGGTATGTGAAAAATATGACCTGTGCATCAGTTTAGGAGATGGGTTGCGACCGGGGTCCATTAAAGATTCTACGGATGCGCCCCAGATTGAAGAGTTGATTACTCTAGGAGAGCTCACCAAGCGGGCCTGGGAAAAAAATGTCCAGGTAATGATCGAGGGACCGGGTCATGTTCCGCTTCATGAAGTTGAAATGAACATGAAGCTGCAAAAGAAATTGTGCCATAACGCACCTTTTTATGTTTTAGGTCCTCTGGTGACAGATATTGCACCGGGATATGATCATATTACATCTGCGATTGGTGGCGCTCTTGCGGCCATGCATGGGGCTGATTTTCTGTGTTATGTTACACCCGCTGAGCATTTAAGGCTGCCTTCCATTGAAGATGTAAAAGAAGGAATTATGGCCTCAAGAATTGCCGCTCACGCAGGGGATCTGGCCAAAGGCATAAAAGGGGCCCAGGAAATTGATGATAAAATGAGCAAAGCCCGGGGCACATTGGACTGGGATGGTCAGTTTGAATGTGCCATGGACCCTGAAAAAGCAAAGGCATACAGAAAATCTTCCCAGCCGTCAGAAGAAGACGTCTGCACCATGTGTGGTGATTTTTGTGCGGTAAAAAGGGTAGCAGCGCTGCTTTAAATTTTTTGTTCTACACCTTTAAAGCATGGCATACAAAGGGTTTTGCCATCAAATAAGCGAATGCGGGACTCCATGGTCATTTCACCGCAACTGCTGCATGCCATGCTTTTCATGATCCGGGCTGGCCGTACAGGTGGTTTGTTAATTTCTTGTATTTGAAACAAGTCATTTAAATCTGCGGCTAAAAGTTGGGTAATGCGTTGTTGCTTCTGTTCTTCAAGACTGAGGGCTTCATCTTTTGCACCGGTGGTATTGTCGTTAAACAGTGCTCTGAAACCATTTTGAGTGTCCCGGTCATAAAAAGTAAAGGCAGATTTGCCATAGTCTTTGTGAATCAGATTGCCTTTTCCGTATGAGCAGCCGGTGAGGAACTGGATGGCATCCACACCGCACATGTCTGTTTCAGTTACGCATACCGGGGATTTTGAATGGTGGATATTTAGTCTTTTTCTGGCCAGTTCTGCTACCCGGATGCCAATGGTAAGTCCCGGGCAATTATGGCCATGAAAGGCAATGGTATCTTTAATGATCGTTTCTTTTAGTGTGCAGGGCATGATTAATTTTCCTTATATTATTTTGAATAAATTATATTATTTAAATGGTAGACGAATGATAAATTTTGCTCCATTTGATGGCGAAGATTCTACGTTCATTTCACCTTTATGATCTTTAACAATAATAAAATAGGATAAAGATAAACCTAAACCAGTGCCTTTACTGACATCCTTGGTGGTAAAAAAAGGTTCAAATATTCTTTTGCGGATATCTTCATTCATTCCCGGACCATTGTCCTGGATCTCTATTTGAGCCATATTATTGATTTGTGAAAGACGTAGGATGAATGCAGGGTTCTTAATGGGCGTGTTGCATTCGTGGATGGCTTGGGCAGCATTGGTGAAAATATTGAAAAATACTTGTATGATTTTGTCTTTTTCACAGAGCACTTCAGAAAGACCCAGAGCAAAATCTTTTATGATCTTGATTTTCATAAAATTATATTGTTTTTTTAAGCTATCATCATTTTGGGCAAGTTCAATGGTTTTTTCTAAAAGATCCGCAAGGTTTTGACGTTGTTTGGGGGTGTCTTCTTTAGCAAAAGAGAGCATGTTCTGGATGATTTTTGCCGCCCGGGTGCCAGCAATATTTATATTCTCAAGTTGGCTAAATATTTTTCTGGCTTGCATAAAACCCCGTATGGCTTTCATTGAAGTTCCGGCTTTAGTTGCAGCTGAAATATTGGCTGGGATATCTTGTGTCAGACGATTCTTTGTTAATTGAACATTCTGCAGAATACCGGCTAAAGGATTATTTATTTCATGAGCCATGCCAGCGGCAAGTCCTCCAATGGACAGCATTTTTTCAGACTGTATGATGATTTCTTCTAATCTGACTTTTCCTGTAACTTCGTCCACTCTAATCACAGCCCCCTCAGCGCCGCTTTTCCTCAGGGGGAAAACAGTGATGTCTTCGTAAATTGTTTGGTCGTCATGTTCATAAGATAATCGGATTTTTTCTTGGACTTTTTGCTGAGTAATGGCATTTTTGATTTTGTCTGTTTCTTTTTCAAGGCGGGGGATACACTTAAAAAGGTATTCCCCCAGTGCATTCTTGGCCGGTATATTGGTCTGTTCTGCGGCCTTTTGGTTCCATTGGGTTATGTTAAGGTTTGCATCTATTCCTACGAGAAGAGAAGGCATGGAATCAATAATATTTGATAAATAGTTTTGAAGATTGAATAAATCTGTTTGTGCTTCTCTGAGTTTGGTCAGGTCGATCATGGAAATTAGTTGGGCCGGTTTGTTATAGTACTCTATGGTGCTGGCTTGAAAGAACACTGATTTTTCCTGTCCTGATTTGGGTAGAATTCGTATTTCTTTTCCTGATATTGTTTTTTTAGAACTTTTTTTGCTTGGCCAGTTTTTTTTCACTTTTTCTTGGTCATTTATTGATATCAGATGAGAAAAGTCTATTCTTTTGAGTTCATTTAAGGGGTATTTAAATACGTTTTGGGCAGCGGGGTTGGCATAGGAAATTTTTTGATCCTGGCATAAAATAATAGCAGTGGATGTTGTATTGGCGAGTATTTTGAAAAGATATTCGCTTTCTTTTAATTGTAATTTTGCTTTTTGAGCCTGTTCTTTTTCTATCCTTAAATTATTAAGGATATATTTTATTAAAGTGACCATAGAAAGGGCAACAAAAACAAAGGTGATGTAGTTGATAGTAAATTGGCTCCAAGGGCTTAGGTAGGTTTTTATTGTGTATGGATAAAAATATTGGACACAATAAAGAATACCCAATAAGACTAAAACAAATAAAATGGATGCCTGGCGTTGTTGATTGCCTGGAAATGGGCTGACAAGGAGGATTAAGAAAAGGCTAACTATAGTTGCAGGGCCAGCAAGCCCTTGGTTGAAAAACCATAAAAAAGAGATATACAGGCCATTTGAAAGTATTAAAAGTCCAGCAATTAGTTGATGTTTATTTGTAAATCGAGCGGCAAAATATAAAATGGAGGAAAGAAAACCAAAACTAAGATAGGCAAGGGTAAATATCCTGGGTGTTTTTAAAAATACGGTTAACGGGGCACAAAAAATATAAATGAGCATGGAAAAAAAACTAATTCCATTGATACTTCTTTTCTCAAGAGAGACGGACTTTTTATCTCCTATTAAGTTGTTTAAAAATATGCGTATATTTTTTTTAATCATGCAATTATATTGATAATTCGTTTATTTGAATGGAAGACGAATAATGAATTTGGCACCATTGCCTGGAGAAGACTCAACCTCCATTTCACCTTTGTGGTCTTTGACAATAATAAAATAGGCTAAGGATAAGCCTAACCCCGTGCCTTTGTTGATATCTTTAGTGGTGAAAAAAGGTTCAAATATCCTTTTTCGGGTTTCTTCTTCCATGCCAGGGCCATTGTCTTCAATCTCTATTTGAGCCATGTTGGCAACTTTTGAAAGCCGCAGGATGAATATAGGGGTTTGAACCGGGGTGTTGTTTTCATATATGGCTTGAGTCGCGTTGGTAATAATATTGAAAAATACCTGCATGATTTTATTTTCTTCGCAATTAACATCTGGTACGCCCAGGTTGAATTCATTGATGATTTTAATTTGTTGAAAATCATATTGTTTTTTTAAATTGTAATCACTGGCTGCAAGTTCAATTGTTTTAGTCAAAAGAGAGGCAATACTGTGGGGTTGTTTTTTTACCCCTTTTTTAGCAAAGGAGAGCATGTTGTCAACAATTTTTGCAGCTCTTTTACCAGCGGTATTTATATTTGTCAGTTGATTAAAAATTTTCCTCTCATCCATGAATTGTCTAATGGCTTCCATTGAAGTTCCGGCATTTTGAGCAGCTTCCATATTTGCCGGGATGTCTTTGGCCAGTCGGTTTTTTGCCAGTTGAACATTTTGCAGGATACCGGCTAAAGGATTGTTTATTTCGTGAGCCATGCCAGCGGCAAGTCCACCAATGGAGAGCATTTTTTCAGATTGTACGACCATTTCTTCCAATCGGACTTTTTCTGTGACTTCGTCCAGGCGGATAACAGCACCTTCAAACCCGCTTTCTGTAAGGGGATAAATAGTAATATCCTCATGATATATTTGCCCTCCATCTTCATGGGATAATCTGATGTTTTCCTGTATTCTTTGCTCAGCAATAGCATTCTTTATTTTGTCGGCTTCTGCTTTAAGGCGGGGGATAACCTTAAAAAGTGGATTGTCCAAAGCATCTTCAGTGAGAATATGGGTTTGCTTTTCTGCTTGTCTGTTCCACTGGGTCACATTAAGATTTTCATTGACCCCCACAAGTATTGAAGGCATAGAGTCAATAATGTTTGATAAATAGTTTTGCAAATTAAATAAATCGGTTTGTGCTTCCCGAAGGCGGGTCAGGTCAATCATGGAAATCAGTTCTGCCGGTCTGCCATAATATTCTATTGTACTGCTCTCAAGGAAAACTGTTTTTTCCTGGCCTGATTTGGAAAGGATTTGGATCTCATCACCTGTATGTGCCGTTTTCCCATTGTTTTCTGTTGATTTGATATTTTGAAGTTTTTTCTTGTCTTCAGGGGAAAGTAAATGTTGGAATCGCATCATTTTAAGCTCATCCAGAGAATAACCATAAAGTCTTTGGGCAGCTGGATTGGCATACGTGAATTTTTGATCCTGACATAAAACAATGGCGGTGGATGTGGTTTCGGCTAGAATCCTAAATAAATACTCGCTTTCTTTTAATTGCAACTTGGCTTTTTGGGTTTGTTCTCTCTCTTTTCTTAAATTCTTAAGGATATAGGTGACTAATGTTGCCGTAATCATAGAAATAAAAACAAAGGTGAGATAATTTGCAATAAACTGATTTTCAAGGCTCTGATGGGCATTAACCATGTCCGGGTAAAAATATTGGGTATAGTAAAGACCACCTTGTAAAATGATAATAAATGAAATGCAGATTCTGCGTTGACGATTGTCCGGTATCGGACTGACAAGAATGACGGCTAAAAGAGAAACAATACTGGCAGGACCTGAAATTCCACCGTCAAAAAACCATAGAAAACTGATATATAGACAACAGCTTATGACCATGAGCCATACGACGAATTGGTGCTTTTGCCAGAACCGGGCTATCAGAAAATAACAAGTATAGAGAATACCAAAGAAAAGATAGGCCAGAGTAAATGACTGGGGAGCTTTTAATACAATGCTTAGAAGTGTAGCTGAAATGAATGAAAACATTGAGAAAAAGCAAATTCTATTGATGCTTCTTGGTTCAAGAAAGGTGTCTTTCTTATCTCCTTGAATGAAGATCAGAAAGCGTTTGCGGTTCGTTTGTTTGTCTTGCATGCAGTATATCCCTTGCAAGGTAAAAGGAATTCATTTTTTGAAGCAGTATTTTTTTTTCTTTCTAATATACTATAGATTAAATCTTCAGGCAATATAAAGAATTGATGATGATTATGGTGTTTTTGGTTCAATATAAATTAACCATTATTATCAATTTAAAGTTTGTCTTTTGAAGTTATTGGAAGAATCTGACCAATGTTCAGTATTTTAAATTTTGAGGGATTTAGATTGTCCTTTTGAATGTGGCGTTTAAGATCCAGGCCGGGATAACCTGCGGGTTCATTGCCCAGGTGAAATGTGCCCCACTGGGTTGGGATAAAAAATTGTGCGCCAAGTTCGCTGAATGCTCTGATTGATTCTGAAACATTCATGTGCTGGTAAAACATAAACCATCGGGGATGATAGGCGGTGGTTGCTAAAAACGCATAGTCAATGTCAGGAAATTTTTTGCCGATTTCTTTAAAACCTTTGAAATATCCGGAATCACCGCCAAAATATATAGTCGTGTTGGGGGTAACTAACATCCAGGACGCCCAAAGAGACGTGTTGCGTCCTTGATTGATGCGCAAAGACCAGTGTTGTGCCGGCAAGCAGATGAGTTTTGAATTTTCTCCAACACTGATTTCCTGCCACCAATCCATTTCCTGGACATTTTTTTTATTCATTTTAGAAACATAGGCTTTCAGGCCCAGCGGCACATAGACATTGGCATTTTCAGGTAGTGCTTTTATGCTTTCCCGGTCAAGGTGATCGTAGTGGTTATGGGAGATAACGATATTTACATCTTTGATGGTTTCGTTAAATTCGTCAATGGTCAGAGCGGGTGGAGTAACTCTTGCCGGAAGCAGGGCACGTTTGGAAAAGATAGGATCTGTCAGCCAGTATTGATCGTTGATACGAACCAAAAATGTATTATGGCCTATCCAGAGGATAAAATCGCCCTGGGTTTGTTTTAAGCGTGCAGCTGTGTTCGGTAGAACCTTTGGCAGAGACTCTTCTTCTTGAGCCGTGTAATTTGATTTTGAAAATAGCTTCCATTTTATGACATCTATAAAATTTTTGTCCGGCATCTTTAACCATGGTGAAAAGAAAGTATTGTCTTTAACGTGAGAGGCGTAAAGATCTTGAACATTTGTTTTGTTAACAAGGTTGGCCCATTTGGTTTCTGAGAATTTTTTTTTGTCCTTGGAAGTACATGAATAAGTGGCAGTGATAATCAAGATGACGGTAAGGATAGCAAGATAAAAGCGCTTGAAGGGTATCATTTTTTTAACTCAGACATTGAGGGTTTATGTTAATTATCTTCTAAGTGTGTCCAGAAGTTGAGTATAATATATCCGTTCCACGAGAGTCTATCCGTCTGATGGGAGACCAAAGGAATTTATTGGTCATATCTTAATTTTTGGTTTTTACTTTTGGCAAACAACACCCTCCTGGTTTAGATTAACCAGGAGGGTGGGATTTAATTAAGAATCGGATTTAGCTACCAGCTTCATACGTACAGGTTGTAAAATCTATCTGTTCACCGCACTTGTCACAGGTATGTTTTTTTTCGAATTCATCTGAGAAAATTTCTTTTGTTGCATCACATTTTGGACAACTGCATGTAAAGGATTGTAAGTTTTTAAAATTTTCAAAACCAGGGCAATGTTTAGGTGTTGTCATAATATTATCCTCCTTAAGTATGGTAATTGTTTGAATGCGAAACGTTTAAAAATTAAATGCCAATTCAATCATATTGTCAAGTTAAAACAAAATTTGATTTAATCAAGATTTACAAGGGTTCTGCCTTGAAGAGCTCCTTTGAGTATCTCCTTGATTTTATGAGGTAACTGTTCCAAAGAGATCTCCTGATAAATATTTTCAAACTCACTAAATTTCCAGTCTGTGGATAGCTTTTCCCAGATATGGCTTCGAAGATCCATGGGGCAATGTTGTGAATCAATACCTAAAAGGCTTACTCCCCTTAAAATAAAGGGGAACACATTCATTGGAAGATCAAAAGAGGCGACATTCCCACAGCAGGTAACAACGGCATCTTGTTTAGCAGCTTTAATTGCTGTGGCCAGGATTTGTCCGCCAACGGTATCAATTACGCCTGCCCATTGTTCTTTGAGCATAGGAGATTTGGTATTTTCAAGGAAAGTGTCTCTATCAATCACCTGTTTGACTCCCAATTGATCCAATAGCGTCGTGTCTTTTTTGCCGGAAACTGCGGTAACAGAGTATCCCATGTGGGCAAGAATACCTGCAGCAAGACTACCTACGCCGCCGGTGGCACCGGTGACAAGAATCGGGCCATGTTCGGGAGTAATGCTTTGGATTAATCGGTCTATTGACATGCCTGCGGTAAATCCAGCTGTTCCAAAAATCATGCTTTGTTTTAAATCCAGACCTTGTGGCAGCTTAACAACCCATTCTTCAGGTACTCGGATATACTGACCAAAACCGCCAGGGGTATTCATGCCCAGATCATAACTGGTGACAATGACTTTCTCGCCTTTTTTGAATGTATCTGTCTGGCTTTCTTCAACAATGCCAGCAGCATCAATTCCGGGTGTGTGAGGGTATTTTTGGGTAACGCCTTTATTCCCAGTTGCGGATAATGCATCTTTATAATTTAACGATGAATAATGCACCCGGATCAGGACATCATTATCCGGTAAATCATTGATATGGACGTTTTTGACCTTGCGGGTAAATTCATTTTTTTGGAGTTCTTCAACAATTAATGATTTGTATGAAATATTTTCCATGGATATGATTCCTTATTTTGAGTGGACTGAATATTTAAATTTAGCAGAAACGGGTGAAAAATCCAGTTTTATTTTTGTACAGATATTCCCAAACAACGTCAACCCTGATATGATCATAACTATATTTGTTGAATTATCAAAGTATTAGGAAGAGGATTATAAATTTGAATATTGGTAAGAAAAGCATCCTTAAAAAGGGTGAGGGAAAGAAAAGAAAACAAGCAAAGCTTGAATATATATATGAACGAGATTCTCAGTATTTTGCCCAGGTTGCAGAGAGCATAAAAGAGATTGCCCTTAAAGAGCTTAAATCACTTGGGGCGTATAATTTGAGACCTGTTTTCCGAGGGGTGTGGTTCAAGGCATCCCAAAAAGATTTTTATACAATAACATATTTTTCACGGTTGATCTCAAGAATTCTTGCACCGTTGGTTTCATTTGATTGTCATGATAAAAATGATTTGTATAAAGCCGCTAAAAAAATACAGTGGGAAGAATTTTTTACTCTAACAGATACTTTTTCTATTGTGGCCAATGTATCTGAATCAGAAATTACCCACTCTAATTTTGCCGGGTTAAAGGTTAAAGACGCCATCGCGGATTACTTCAGGGACAGGACCAACAAACGACCCAGTGTGAATGCAAGAGAACCATATATTATTATTAATATACATCTGCATAAGAACCGGGCAACTTTAAGTATTGATGCATCAGGTGGGGCATTGCATAAAAGGGGTTATAGAGAAGAATCTGTTTCTGCCCCCATGCAGGAGACCGTAGCAGCGTCAATTATTAAATTATCCGGTTGGGATGGTACGCTGCCCTTATACGATCCCATGTGTGGATCAGGGACGCTGTTGTGCGAAGCTTTGATGGCATACTCCAGGATCCCTGCCCAGGTGTTCAGGACAGGTTTTGGATTTGAGCGGCTTCCTGATTTTAATGCCCGGTTATGGGAGCAGGTTAAAACCGAGGCTAAAGAGAATATGAAGCCATTAGAAAAAGGGTTGATTTCTGGTAGTGATATATCTGACCATTCAGTTAATGCGGTAAAAACAAATATTATGGGGCTTCATTTTGGGGGCGAGATCAATATTGAGAAGATGGATTTTGAGGATATTAAATCCATAGAAGACAGCATGATTATAACGAATCCGCCGTATGGTATCCGAATGGGAAGAGATATAAATTTGAATCAATTTTATCAAAATCTGGGTTCGTTTTTTAAAACCAGGTGTAAAAGGTCAACGGCATTTGTCTATTTTGGAGAGCCCAAATATATTAAAAAAGTACCCCTTTCACCCACCTGGAAAAAGCCTTTAAAAATTGGCGGCTTAGATGGAAAGCTTGTAAAATACGAATTATATTAAAAAAAATGAGAGTAGTATAGATATGAAAAAAGTAAATACCGGTGGTAAATATACATGTAATGATTACAGGGAAGAGATGATTCTTGTGGGCTTGCAAAAGAGGCTCGCGTTATCGGATCTGACTTCTGAAGAAAGAAAAACCTTGTTACAGGAAATCGCCGAAGTTGAAAAGCAGATGGGAATTGATTAGATAAATCTGCGCTTAAAAACTTAAATACAAGGGTTTTATGGCAATCAATCAATCCAATAAATCGACCTGGGTATCTTCTCAGAAAATCTATCATGAATTGATGGCCAATAAAGTGGGGGATATCCTTTTGGTATCCTGTCCCTATGATGCATTTATCATGGAAGAGGAAGGTCGGCTTTCCGAGCGAATTATTAATGAATATAAGGGACTTAATCTTTCCAAACCCCCACGCTTGACTTGGGCATCCTCTGTTTCAGAAGCCTTTGATCTGCTTAAAATTAAAAAATTTGATCTTATCCTTGCCATGCCTGGCCTGGGTGGTATGGATGTCCACGACTTTGGTGCCAAAGTAAAAAGTCAGTATGTGGACCTGCCGTTTTTCATGCTCTTACATAATACCTGTGATATTGATAATTATATTTGTGAACATACCTCTTCTGCTGTGGACAGAACGTATATCTGGGGTGGAGATGCGGATCTTCTGCTGGCGATCATTAAAAATTTTGAAGATGAAATGAATGTTGCAGCAGATACCCAAAGGGCCAATGTCAGGGTCATTATCCTTGTGGAAGACTCTCCGTATCATTTTTCTTCTTTTTTGCCGGTATTGTATAAGCAAATTGTTATGCAGACGCAGTCGGTTATTGATGATTCCATTAATGAAGACCAGCGGATCTTAAAGATGCGTGGGCGCCCAAAAGTACTGGTGGCCCATGATTATGAAGCGGCCATGGCATTATATGAAAAATATAAACCGTATGTGTTGTCTGTTTTTTCAGATATGCGTTATCCAAAAAATGGTAAAGAAGATGGATCTGCCGGATATAAATTATTAACAAAAGTTAAAAAAGAGACTCCGGATCTTCCGGTGCTGGCTTTAAGTACTGAAGAGCATAACAGAAATAAAGTTAAAAATATCCCAGCGGTCTTTATTAATAAGAATTCAAGTACGTTAAATGATCGGATTAGAACTTTTTTCAAGTCCTACCTGGGATTTGGTGCATTTGTATTCAGAATGCCAGATGGAGAAGAGATCGCCACGGTTGGTGACTTGCAGGCCATGGAGAAATTATTATCAGAAATTCCGGATGAATCTATTGTATACCATGCAATGAACAATGATTTTTCACGGTGGTTTATGGCCAGAAGTGAGATCGATTTTGCACTTAAACTTAAAACTTATAAAATAAGTGACTTCCCAGATCCCCGGGAGCTAAAACAATTTTTGGTTGAGAGTTTAAAAAGCCGAAGAAAAGGGGCAAAACAAGGGGAAATTATTGATTTTGATTCCCAAAGGTTTGACTCAGACACAGATTTTATTAAAATTGGGAGCGGATCTTTGGGAGGGAAGGCCAGAGGATTGGCTTTCATGGCTTCACAGATTAAACGTTCTGACGCTTTACAACATTTATTTCCGGATATAGACATTCGAATTCCACAGACAGTGGTGATTTCCACACAAGGATTTAAAACATTTATCGATGAAAATAATTTATCCCAGATTCTTGAGATAGATCCTTCGCCTACTGATGAGCAGATTGTGCAGCAATTTGTCCAGGCAAAACTTCCCGACTGGCTGATAAAAAACCTGGAAGTTTATCTTAAGAATGTCCATTATCCCATTGCTGTCAGATCATCTTCTCTTTTTGAGGATGCACATTATCAGCCGTTTGCAGGTTTGTATAATACGTATATGCTTCCCAATAATCATCCCAGTCTTGAAAAACGTCTTGATCGGCTGATCATAGCAGTCAAAATGATATATGCCTCGACCTATTTTAAAGCGCCCAGATCCTATGCAAAATCAACAATGCACAGAACTGAAGATGAGCAAATGGCGGTGGTAATGCAGCAATTGACCGGGACAGAGTATAAAAACTTTTTTTATCCTGCGATTTCCGGGGTTGCTCAGTCTTATAATTTTTATCCCATTGGTCATTTGGATTCAGAAGATGGGATCAGTCATATTGCACTTGGTCTTGGTAAAATCGTCATGGAAGGTGGGCAAAGCTTAAGGTTTTGCCCCAAATACCCTGAATTTTTGCCTCAATTTTCCATTGTGGATGATATTCTTAAAAATTCGCAAAAGTTTTTTTATGCATTAAAATTAGATGAATTCCCTGAAGATGATCAATTTATTTCAACAGCGATTCAGGACCCGACGCTGGTGAAGTTGGATTTAAGTGATGCATTGGACCACCCGGTTATTCAATCGGTGGTATCCACTTATCAGGTTGAAGACAACCGGATTAGGGATGTTTTTTCCAACCAGGGGTTTGCTGTGCTCACATTTGCAAATATTCTCAAATATGATACCTTTCCTTTAGCGAGTCTGCTTAAAGCCGTAACGACCATTGGCAGTAAATGGATGGGGTCTTCTGTTGAAGTGGAATTTGCAGTCGATCTGGCCCAGGACGATAGCAAAAAACATCGATTTTCATTACTTCAGATTCGGCCCATGGGGCGTTATAAACAGAATCTGGGAGTTAAAATTAAACAAAATGATATCAAAAAAGCGTTTTGTTTCTCTTCCAAATCACTTGGAAATGGCGAGTATAAAGATATTTATGATATCATCTATGTCGATCCGGATGCGTTCGATCATTTAAAAACTATTGAAATTGCAGCACAGATCAATAAAATAAATGCAAAATTCAATGATAGTAAACGAAAATATGTTTTGATTGGCCCGGGTAGATGGGGAACCGCAGATCGGTGGATGGGTATTCCTGTGGGGTGGAATGATATTTCGAATGTTGGTGTTATGGTGGAAACAACGATCGAGAGCATTAAGGCAGACCCTTCCCAGGGGTCTCATTTTTTCCAGAATATTACTTCGCTTGGAATCAGTTATATTACCGTATCTGATAAGGGAGAAGATTTTATTGATTATGAATTTTTTCGGTGTCAGGAATGTGAAAATACCTCACAATATTTACGGCATATAAAATTTGAAAATCCCATCAAGATTCTTGTGGATGGAAAGACATCCCAGGCAGTTTTAATGCCATATGAAAAAGAAGAGGCCAATGAAGCAATGGATGATATTCCTATGATTGATACCTGATACTCGATCTTATATTGGACCGCTGATATTTAAGATTTAACATAAATGGTTTGACCTAAATTAAGGACCTTCTAATGAAAATTTTAATTGTCGATGATGAAACCATTTCCAGGAAGATCCTACTCAAAAAAATGGAATCTATTGGTGAGTGTACCAGTGTGGATGATAGCACCAAAGCCATTCAACTATTTGATAAAGCAGTAAAGGCCAAAACCCCGTATGACCTGATCACTTTAGATGTGTCCATGCCGAAAATGGATGGCAGCCAGTTGCTTCGCATGATTCGAAAAAAAGAGGACATCCTGAAGACCCCAAAAGAAAATCGCGTCAAAATTATAATGGTTACGGCCCGGATGAATACATCCACCATAAAATCTTGCATAAAATTTGGGTGCGATGGGTATATTTCAAAGCCAGTGACAACATATCAACTGCTTGAAAATTTGAGTCGTATGGGATTTGATCTGCCGTCTGATACTCAAAAACCTGATACTCAAAAAGAAACCGAAAATTTCCATGATAAAATAGTGGCAAATATCATCAAACGATTTTACAAGGGGAAGATAAAACTGCCGGTTCTACCCCGTATTGTAAAAGATGTTCGGGAATTAAAGGAAAATCCAGATGCGTCTATTGAGGATCTGAATGGTATTCTTGAAAACGATATTGCGATCAGTGCCCGCTTAATTTCCATTGCAAATTCTGCTCTATACAAAGGCGTGGATCATGCAGATACTCTGAACGCAGCCCTTGTCCGCTTAGGAATGAAAGCCAGTTGTGACTTGGTAACGACGATTGTTGCCAGAGATCTGTTTCAGTCGGAGAATAAAAAAATTCATATATTGTTGGAACGGTTATGGATGCATTCTTTTGCCTGTGGTGCTTTAGGTAAACAATTGGCGCAGGATATGGAAATGGAGAATAGTGATACGGTGTTTTTGATGGGTATTGTTCATGATATTGGAAAAATGCTTTTAATCAAAGCCATTTTAGACATTCATCCTGAAGAGTTGTTTGAAAATATTGAGATTCAGCTTGCGATTCATGAAATTCATACGACATTCGGTGCCGCTCTCCTTAAAAAAATGAAATTTTCGATAGAATTTATTCATATCGCGGAGTTTCACCATTGGAATGATTTTTCCATAGATGATGATAAGGCGCTGCTCATTATCCATTTGTCAGATTATCTGGCCACTGAAATTGGCTTTGGTTTTTTCCAGGATGAGTCTGAAAAGAAAGATCAATTTGAGGATTTAGCGAATATAGAGTCATTTAAAAAACTGAATCTGGACTTAGAAAAGACTATGGAAATGGCCCAGAAAGTTAAGGCGCTTATTTCATCATCTTCAAACGCCTTTTGATTTCTTATTGAACAGTGTATGGGGTATGGAAAAAAGATGGACAACATTATAAAGAGAAAAATTTTACAATCTGTCGTGGGGATATCTGTTGCAGTTGTATTGTTTTTTTGTGCGGGTTTGAAGCTTCCAGTTCTGGATTATAAGACAGAATCTTATTTTCAAAATTCCATAACAAAAGCCGGGCTTGCTTATGCAACATGCCGGGCCATAAATGCTTCCGTGTCTATTATAAAAGAGTCAAGCCTTCAGTTAGAGCCTGCCGGGGTTGGGGTCTCTTTGGCTGTGGGGCAAGCGCTGGACCCGATAGATGATATGACTGAACGGTTATCTGATGTGCTTGTTATGGCGATTACATCACTGGGGGTTCAAAAACTGGCTTATGAAATAGGGGTGTCTATTGTGCCGAAAATCCTTTCAATCTGCCTTGTTTTACTTTCGATTTTAATATGGTTAGAGAATATACGATTTAGAATTCTACAGAAAACTATTCTACGAATTGTATTGTTTGTTGCGGTTTTTCGTTTTTGTCTGCCCCTATCATCATTGGTAAATGAGTTTGTCCATAAACACTATTTTAGTGCTCAAATATCTGAAGCAAGGGATGAACTTGTCGCGGGTTCGAAAGGGTTTGAGAAATTAAACAAATTTTCTTTGCCCAAAATAGATGGGGTATTGGGGACAATTGAAAATAGTACTGAGTTTGTAAAACAAAAATCCAAAGAGTTCAAAAATGCTGTTGATCTGGCAGTTAAGAATATTGGAGGTATTATTGATAGCTTGTTGACGCTCACATTTTTGTATGTTGGAGTCTTTTTGATGCAAATTATAATGTTGCCATTGTTGTCATTTTGGCTTCTTGTCAAAATAATAGATTCTTTTTCTATTTCACCGATACCCTTAGAAAATAAATAAAGTGCATGGTGTTTGATATGAACGGCGATGATGTTGATTTTTAGCCTGAATATAGATAAGGATAGGTTTATTTGACTTGAACCGTCTTGGAGTTATAAATGCATCTTGAGTGTAAATATCTGAATTTTACATACCCGGGCAGTGGGACTGCTGTGATTAATAATCTGTCCTTTTTAATGAAACATCCAGGATTTAATGCGGTGTTTGGCCCATCAGGCGTGGGGAAAACCTCTCTGGCTAAAATAATTGCTAAAATGATATCTTCGTTTGATGGAAAAATTGTTACCGTCAATATGGACACTATCTTGTATTCATATAATCAGGAACGGCTGCCGGGTTGGTCCAGCACTGGAAAACACTTGGATAAAGTCACACCAAAGGGAAAACAGCCGTTAAAAGAACAACTGGTTGATATCTTTGGTCTGCAAGATATTTTAGCGTCAAGATTTTCAATGCTTTCCATGGGCCAGCAAAATCGTATTAATTTAATTCGTTATTTGCTCCAGGACTTTGATCTTTTAATTTTAGATGAGAGCCTTGCCAATGTGGATGAGAAACTGCGAGAGGTTATTATTCTTGCCATAAAAGAATTGTTTGATCAAAAGATGTTTTTATATATATCCCATAATTTGATGGAGGTATCGAAATTCTGTCACCAGATTCTTGTTTTTGGAAACCTTTTAGAAAAAAAGGACTGCTTTATGATTGATGGGCAAGACTATAAGCAGGGGTATTGTCTGGACAAGAAAAAACTGGATGTGACCATGTTGGAGATCATGAATGCTTTTTAGACGAATATACCAGTTTTTAATTGTTTATGTGATTGGCTTGTCTATGCTGTTGATACTTAAAAAGGGTTTAGGTCTGTCAAATTATGTGATTCCAAGTATTTCATTGATTGTTGAAACAGCACATCAGATGGTATCTATTTATTTTTACGATGTGATCAATACGCTGGGTGTAACGGTGCTGGGCCAGTGTCTATCTATCATTATGGCCTTTACTGTGGGAATTGCCGGACGTAAATCTTCATGGGCTGGATCCTTTATTAAGGTTACAGCCTATAATATTCAGGCCTATCCGATTGTTGCCCTGGCGCCTATTATTTTTATTCTGTTAGGGGATGGATTTATTTCAAGGCTTTTGATTGCCTCTATGATTTGTTATTTCCCCCTTTTATTGTCTGTTTTGGGGATTATGGCCACTCCGGTGGCGGATATTGAACATTTCTATATTATCACCGGTCGGATGCGATGGCAGCTTGAGGTGAAGATACGTGCATTTGAGAACTTTTCCAAGCTGGCAACGGTGATCGCAGGAAGCGCTACCCTCGCAATGGCTGGGACCATTGTGGCTGAATTTATTGCTGCCAATGCCGGTATTGGATACAGTATCCGGATTGCGCTATATCAAAGTGACCTTGCTAAAATCTTGATCGCCTTGTTTATGATTGGTATTATCATATCCATCTACCAGGGAATGCTTGAAACCCTTGGTGAACAAATGAAGAAAAAATGGTCCATATCCAATAAAGGAGATGTTCTATGAAAAAATATATTTTATTATTATTGTTAGTTTTAATCAGTTTGTCATTTGTGCCACTTTCCTATGCAAAGAAAAATAAAAAGCAATTGAATTATCGATTGAAATGGTTGTTTAATACCAGTGTTGCAGGAGATATCTGGGCAGATACCAATGGCTATTTTGATGCGGCGGGTTTGTCAGTAAATGTTAAAGAAGGGAGCCCTGAAAAAAATGCCATCAATGAATTGGAACTGGGATATGCAGACTTTGGTGTGGCATCAGCAGATCAGGTTATCCGGGCGCTTGACAAGGGTGCAGATGTTGTCGTGATTGCGCAATTGTTCCAGGTGAATCCCATGCAATGGATTTACCGGACAGACCAGCCGGAAATCAAAACACTTGAAGATCTTAAAGGGCGAAATATTGGCATTACTTTTGGTGGAAACGATGAAACCATTATGAAAACCCTTTTTGCCAAAGCGGGAATGTCCAAAAAAGATGCGATCATTACAGGTGTCCGATTTGATTTTACGCCATTTTTGACTAAAAAAGTGGATGTATGGCCGGTATACAGAAATTCCCAGGGTGTGATCCTTCAAAATAAACTGGCCCTTGAAAATGAGCGTGTTTACTTTCTGAACCCGTCGGATTTTGGGGTTAATTTTGTGGCCAATTCAGTGATTACGTCAGGGAAGATGATAAAAAATCGTCCGGATGTTGTGGGCTTGTTTTTAAATGTACTGCTAAAGGCCTGGGAAGAGTCTATGGATCCTTCAAATGAGGCGGCGGTTCTTCAGGCTGTGAAAAAACTGGATAAAGGGAGCGATGATAAAATCCGGCAGCAGCAGCTGGTTGTGACAAGGACGCTGATTAAACCAGATCAATCGGTTAGAATTGGTACCATAGAAGTAGCTGCCTGGAAACAGACAGAGCAGATCATGCTCAAAGAAAAACAGATCAAACAACCGGTCCATGTTGAAGGTCGCTTGATGCAGATTAAATAATAATGTAAAAGCTGTTCTCGTTTAAAATTATATTGGGCAAAGAACCCCTATGAGGATTTTCACCCAAATATGCAATTATACCCGATGTTATACTTGGCTACAGTCTTAAGCCCCCAAGACTTTTAATAATAGTCCACTCCGCATTAGTCAGTTTTTCATTCCACTCCAATAAAATTTAACAGGGAATTGATTATTTTGATTTTGCCCATATAATTGAATACGTCTTTACTAAAATATTTTATCTTGGTACTAAGTCATTGATCAAAATTTAACCGTTTCAAGTCGGATATTATTCAATTTTATATGATATCCAGATCTGTTCATTACTTTGTTATTTATGGCTTAGGGAGGGGGATGGAAGATTCATCATTATTAAAGAAGATCACCTCTTGTATGGACCAAAGAAATTTTGAGTCTGCTTATACTATGGCTTTAAAACATTTGTGTGAAATAAAAAATACGACAACAAAAAATGGATATATCTTAAAAGTAAAATTGGCTGGGTTACTTATAGACATCGGTGAAGAAGGCCAAATCGAAGACGCAATTAAAGAAGGTATTCAGACGATACAAAATGATCGTACCCATTTTTCAAAGTTTATCCATGAAGGTAGCACCGAATACAACTTAGGAAATGCCAAAAGTGGTCTATTTAGAATACAGAGGACGAAACCTGAGTTTACGTTCACGCCTGAAAATATTGTGCTGTTAACTGAAGCTAAAAATCATTATTGGAGAGGGTATAAACTATTTCAGTCAACCAATAGTGAAATTATTCCACAGCTCTTTATTAATCTTGCCAATGCCTTAGATACAAGCGGTAGAGTGGTCGAAGCAATTCAATATTATGACAAAGTACTGGTTAAAAACCCAGAATTCCCACAAGCTAATGCTAGTCGTAGCGAAGCCCTTATGTGGTTAAATAATCTATCCGGAACGTACAGTATCAATCTTTTATGGCAGGCAATGCAAGGATTTGCAAAAGCAGCTCAGTCGAACGATATTCCCAAATGGCTTAAAGATCAATGGAACAATAAAAGAGATATTCTGCAAAACAAGCTTATACTGCATGGTCACACTGAAGAGGAAGTCCATCACGATCTTAAAGAAACCAAATTAGAAGCTAAAAACCATTCAAACTTTCGCAAATTTTGCCTTTATAATAACCTCTGTTTATCTGAGCATTCATTGTATTGCAACTGTGTTGGTGCGAGTAGAGACGACTTGACCATCCCCAAATCCGATGTATCTATTGGGGGAGATTTTGTACCTAAAATGGAGCTTCAATTAAACCGTTTAAAATCTGAATTTGCGCTTGCTCGTCTTTTATATTATGAATCTGATCAAGAACAATGGAAATCTTATGAAAACGAGCTTTCATTCACTGAATTATATGAGGATGAATCAGTAGGATTATGTTCTGAAATGTTACGAACTAGTTTTCGTCTTTGTTTTGGAATATTAGATAAAATAGCACATGCTATATGTGAGTTGTTTGATATGTCCGAGCCGGATGAACCGATTTCTTTTGAAAGGTTTTGGAGGCCAAGAGGAAAAGGGTTAAGCCCAAAACAGCAGGAGCGTTGGGAAAAAGTAAATTCAATAGAAAATTACTCTTTATTAGCATTATATAGTCAAGCAACTGATTTAAACTCTCACTCTGGTGAATGGGATGATTTTAAAAAATGGAGAAATGCTTTAGAGCATGAACTGCTTATTTTAACGAGAGGTTCTGGAAAACCCCTCGATATCTTTAAAGCAATTAAGTCATCAAGGCACATAGTAAGTGTTGATTATGATGAATTTAAGGACAGAACAATTCACCTTTTGCAGTTAACTCGTTCGGCCATATTTAATTTTGTTTTTTGTGTAAGAACTGAAGGGGCAAAACTGCTTGGAGAGGATGGTGTACCAATTACATTGCAACCAAAACAGTGAATCAGAAGAAGTTAAATGCAACAAGGAGAATGTAGCGATCGAGCCTCAGATTCCAGTGCTATGATACTAAAGAAAAAAGGGAATTTAATACTATGGATGAGATAATTGATAACATTTTAGAAATCGTTGATGATTATGGGGTAGATAATTTATTTTTCCAAAAACTTAGCAAGGAAAGTGTTTATCAATGGATAGAACAATTCAACGAAGATGACCGTGAGTTTCTTTTAGAAGAACTATTGCACTTATTGCCTAAAAGCTATTTGTCAAAAAATATGGTTCGTGAAAAACTAAATTTAGTGTTTGAAAAATTACGTGAAGATTTCAATTACGATAATGTTCAAGATTTTTTAGATGAAACATATTTTTTAGATTGCCAAGAGGATGAGAAGAGTCAGAAAGTTTTATTGGAGTTCGTTGATGAAATTATTCAGGAAAAATATGAATATTCAATATCGGATTGTGGCACAAAAAAAATTCGATATTGGTTGTATCTTGATGATATTTTTGCATCCGGTGGAACTTTCAGAAATGATATCATTCAAGAGGTTGAAAATTACGGCATAGAAGATTTTGTAAATTCAAGTATTGAGATTGTTGGTATTTTTTTTATAGTACACAAATGGGGGAAAGAAAACACATCCTATGCTCTTTCTAAAAAATTTGGTAACAAGTTTAAAAATAAAATAAAATTATATAAATCAATATTTGTAGATAATTATCCACATGTTAATTCTTACAACACTAATCCGAAATTTAATCACATCTATCCAATTGAATGCGACCAAGGTATCGAATTTTTGGATTATCTTGAAAATTCGTTTGATAGAGACTATCCTTTAAAACATGAAAAAGTTGCCTTTCGACAATCGTCATATCCATTGAAAGAAAAGTTTTTTTCAAGTAAAGAAAATAGAATACGTTACGAGAACATATTATTGAATAAAGGTATTGAGATAATTAACTCTATTGATAGCCTAACTGCCACTAGTTTGAGACCCCTTGGGATGACACCACCTCATTTTAAAACTTTGGGGACTGGAACTCATCACTTTACATGGAGGAATATTTCTAACACCTGTCCTTTAGTGTTTTGGTGGGGCACAAATGGCTGGCATCCATTGTTTCCTGTACAAAATCGAGGAAGACATTAACAACTGATGACTCTTAGTATACGAAAATATAGTAAATATAACTGTGCGACATTTAAAAGCACTAAAGGAAAATATGGGGGCTTATCAAATATGGCTCCAGGTTTTCCAATAAAAGTAAACGAGACAATAATTAAAACATCTGAAGCATTGTACCAAGCTCTTCGATTTCCAGACTATCCTGAGATACAAAAACAGATTTTGAGCTATCCAAGTCCAATTTCTGCAAAAAAATATGGAAGAACTAAAATCACTAAAACAAGACAAGATTGGGAGTACCATAGATTTAAAATAATGAAATTTTGTTTAGAGGTAAAATTCTATCAAAATAACAAAAAATTTTCAGAAATTTTATTACAAACAAATGGTTTGCCAATTGTGGAATACACTGAAAAAGATAAAATTTGGGGTGCCATAGATGAAGGTGAGTTCTATATTGGTACAAATGCTCTCGGTCGTTTCCTGATGGAATTAAGGGAAAAATTACAAAAAAATACATTTAATTTAAGTATACCTGATATTAATAATTTCAAGTTGTTGGGAGTTAAAATAGAATTAAAACATTTGCAGTATGCTTCAGATATGATTCAACAGGGACAATTATTTCAATCTTAACCAAATTCAGGGAATTCAAGGGATATTTTATTTAATTCCAACAATCAAAATGTTGGCGGACAAGCCGCAGATTTTGTTAAATTATATGGGCTTGAAATAACATCAAACGGCATTCTTCCAAATTAAATTTTGTAATATAAAAAATTGAGGCGAGTTTTTCCGGCAATATCTCTGGATTTTCAGGATTCTAAAAATCCTGTGGACTATCCCTGTCAGCCCAATGTTCAGAAAAACATTTAGGATATTAAAAATTTGAGACGGCCTACTTGATATTGGTCTTTGTTATTGAAAGTTGCTTTTTTAATGGTTACCTCA
>JAWSVH010000060.1:1134-4377 GCA_033852015.1 Desulfobacula sp. | reverse complement strand
CTAAATATACTCTTTTTATAAATGCTCCAGGATGCATTGGGTTATGTTGTTGGATAGTCATTTTAAGTTCTCCTAATGATAATCTTCATAATTGACAATATAAGCATGGCCATCTTTAAATTCAAAAACAACCCGCCAGTTACCACTTACATTAACTGCCCATAACCCTGCTCGATCTCCCGTAAGCGAGTGCAATCGCCATCCTGGGATGTCCATATCTTCGATACATAGAGCCGTATGCAAAGCTTGTAATCTTTCTTCTAACCTTAGGGCATGTTTTGGATTAATACCTGCGGTAGTTCCTGTGGTGAAAAAGCGTTTTAATCCTTTATGTTTAAAACTTTTAATCATAACAATAAAATATCACAACGCTTACTGTTGCACAATGGTGAATATCATTTCTATTTGTCACTAACATGGTGAATATCATTTTTTTATAACAAAGTTTAGCCAGGCCCCCTTAATGAAATTCGCCCGGGCTGATCAGCGTTCATTCTAAATGGTCTCTTTTTCTAGTACAAGGTGTTAAAAATCTCCTTTAAAACCGGCATATCGACCTGATACTGATCTGCACAATAGAGAACAGCTTTAATATCTTCCAAGGCCTGGAACTTTTTACCCTTGCTTTCAGATTGGTCCTGAATTTTTAAAAACATCTTTTTGGGATCTTTTCCTTTTTTCACCCCGCTGCCCAGTTTTACACCAAACTCCCTCCACATTCCCCCAAGGTAAAGGGAGGTGAAGGATGCGGTCCATGGAATACTCCCGGCGGCAAAGGTCTCTTGATCCCCCCCTAAATTCACGGCAAGGCCGGAAGCTTCATCAGCAATCTGGGCAACCAGATACCCCACCTGGTTACTGGTGGCAACCAGGCCTGAACTCTGGACATAATTAACCCATATAGCATAAATTCGGGCCAAAATATCAGCGGTCTGTACCCCAACCGGGTCCCTGGAAATCACACATTCCACAAAGGAGGTGTCAAACAGATCCATGATCTCATCCAGATCATCATCTGTGTCCGGGCCTGCAAGTATGCCTTTGATCTGACCTGTATCCACCAGTTCATCCGGGTCCACAGAACCGGCCAGGATATACAGCTGCACATCGGTCCTCTGGGATTCCTTTAGCAGATCAATGGCTGCCAGATAGGGAATTGTATGCTTTTCAGGCACAAACCCCCGTGTTGCAATGACTGCCTTAAAGGGTTGCTGGGAAACTGCCAGCATCTGGGTGAAGTTGTCTTCAAAATCCTGGGGTTTTAATGCAATGATCACTTCAGATGCTTTTCTAAAGGCTGAGGAAAAATCATTGGTGACAAATACGTTTTTTGGAAGAAGCTGTTCAGAAAACCGCCCACTGCCATTGCGGTCCCGGTTCATCTGCTTTGCCCGCTTTTCCCTGGGATCAAAAATGGTAATACTGGCATTGCTGTACTTCCTGTCATCCAAAATCCTGTTGCCGATGAGGCTGGCCAGGGCAAAGCCCCAATTTCCCGCACCCATGACAACAATATTCTGATCTGCTGTGGGAGAATACAGCCTTCGGTCCGCATGGGTGGCATAGTAGGACAGGGCAGCCTGATTCTTCACCAGGGGATAGCCGTGCTTATCTTTTCTCCACCGGCTGATCACCCCTCGCCGGACAAGCATGGCAAGGCCGTCATCAACCATCTCCTTTGCAGAATGATCCAGAATAAAATCTTCAAAATCCGGCGGAACCCCAAAGGTTCTCAAGTGGTACTCCCTGGCCTTATCCATCTGCATTAAGGTTGATTCAATGATATCAATCTTTTTATGCTTTCTGGCCTCCAACAGGCCCATGGCTGTGATTTGGCTGGTCATGATTTTCTTTGATTTTGCAATGGCTTTGATGGCAGACAGGGCCACAAATTCATCCAGATGGATGCCTGTTTTATCCTGTTTTAGCTCTTGTTTTAACTGGCTTAGCAGCAAGGGTTTCGGCACGGAAATATAGGCCCGGCCATAGAGGTTCTCTGCAGATTTCCATAAAAAGGTTTTGGGATTGAATGGAATCCTGAAAAGGGTCTTAAAAAACCCCAAGCCCCGCAGCCAGCTCATAGGGCTTTTTCTGGCGCACAAAGGCAGGTCTTCGGGTACAGCGGAAAAGGACAGGGCAATGGGCTGGATCACCAGGTCCTGTGCCGTATCAGGGCCTTGGCCCATATCAATGGCCCCCCTCAGGGTCACCAGACGTTTGGGATACCGCAGACTGCCGTCACGTGTTCTGGCCCCTCCCCGCCAGGCTTCCAGAAAAATCCCCTGCTGCTCTCCTGCCATGCTCACGGCCCGGCAATAGTTGTGAAGGGCAGCCATCTGAAAGCTGCTGGCCCCCTGCCTGAGCACCACATAGGAGCCGGTCATGAGAACCTTTGCAATGCTTTTAATGGACATCATATTCTGGCCTGCGGCAAACACGGGCAGTCCCATGGATTGATACTGCCACAACAGGTCCACAAGGAATTCATCCAGATGGGAGGAGTGGTTGATCAGGTAGACCACTCCAAGTCCTTGTTCCCTGTATGCCCTTAATGTCTCAATATGGGCAAGATCCCTTCCGTCTTTTGAGGTAAAGGGCAGGTTATGGCTTTGGTGGTCAAAGACCTGATTTAATAAAATTCCCAGGGAGGTAACCGTATCCATATGCAGGGTTCTGTCATACTTAATTTCAATGGCCTTGATCAGTTCTTCGATCTCTTGTCTGTCCACCTTTTTCCCTTCAGCTTCCAACTGAGACAGGGTGAGATCAATGGCAAGGGCACTTACTTTATCTGCCTTGCTCCAGACTTCCGGCAGTTGTGAAAAGCGTTCTGACAGCTCTTTTCCCATCTGGGATCCTGAAATTTTTTCGGCCAGTTTTGAAAACTCAATTTTATTTACCACCCAGCCAATGGATCGGCTCATTAACCGTTGATATGAAAATCTGGATTTTTTTTGGGGCATATGAACTCCGCTCTGTAATGTAGTCATAGCTTACCTGCAAATTCACAGATCTGCCGCAAGAGACTCTATCAAAGCATATCTTTACCCAAGAAACAATACATTGTCTAAAACTGCAATATTCTCCAAGGTAGGACCTCATTAATATTAAACAAAACAGACTTTTCACTAATACAAAATCAAACCCTTACTGAGCTGAGCCTGTGTTTGAGGATCAAAATCTATTTTAGAATAGGCTTTTTGCTTTTATAATTAAATCGGATCATCATTAAAATTCCAGAAG
>JAWSVH010000060.1:0-1053 GCA_033852015.1 Desulfobacula sp. | reverse complement strand
GTCGGTAAAAAAAAGCGCAAAAGAATAAAGACCAGTCCGGCAAAAGTCATAAATCCACAGCATAAAAGTGTGGCACTAAATCCAGCTGCCCGTGTTGCACAAATATCTTTTTTCCCGACAGCATTGCTGACCCTGATGGAGGCCGCAGAAGAGATTCCCATGGCGACCATAAAAGAGATAGAGGCCAGGTTTAGCGCAATTTGATGGGCAGCAAGTGCCACCGTTCCTATCCATCCAATCATAATGGATGAAGCGGCAAATGCGCTGACTTCAAAAAAATACTGGAATCCTGCAGGAATACCAATGCCCAAGAGTCGTTTCATCATTGGAAAATCAATTTTTCGGTAATTTAGTGTCGGATCAAATCGTTTCATTCGTTGGGTATTTTTGATGACCCAAAATAAAAGCAGAGCCATGAATATTCGAGAGCTTATGGTGGCAATGCCAGCGCCGGTCAGTCCTAATGCAGGGGCACCCAGGTTGCCATATATAAAGATCCAGTTGGCCAGAATATTAACGATATTGGCCAGAAGGGTAATGATCATGGCAGGTTTTAAAAAATTAACGCCTTCTGCAAATTGACGAAAACTTTGGAACACCATGAATGGCACCATGGAAATACCCAATACTTTCATATAAAGGGCAGCTGAATCAACGATTTCTGGTGGTTGGTTCATAAACTGAATACATTCTGAAAGGGCAAATGTGATACCGCATAAAAAGAAGGCAAAAAACAGGTTTACGATAAGACCTTGCCTTAAAACCACGCCGCATTCTTTATATCTTCCGGCACTGTTCGCCATCGCCGTTAATGGTGTGATCGCAACGCTGATGCCAAACCCCACCACCATGATTAATGTAAAAAGCGAATTGGCAATGGCAGCAGCAGCCAGAGGCTGGGTCCCTAATTTGCCCACCATAACATTGTCTGCCACAGACATGAGAATTTGTCCGAGTTGTCCCACGACAATGGGAAGAGACATTAAAAGTGTCTGTTTTATTTCGTTTTTAATCATAGAAGATTCAACATGGTATCACTGCCTGTTATATTTT
>JAWSVH010000059.1:0-67839 GCA_033852015.1 Desulfobacula sp. | reverse complement strand
TTACCTGCCTCATAGGGTTTGATTGATGCTATCTGGTCACTGGGTTTAAATTTCATATTTTGATTTCTCCTCATACTGAAAACATTATTATTTAGTTAGGATTTGAATTTTTGTCAATGGTTATGATAGTTAAGAACTTTAAATTAACAATTATGAGAGCTTCTATGAAAAAAACTGTCCGCTTCGGTCTGGAAAACCTCATTTCAGACCCACCGAGTTATTTAAAAGGCAAAAAACTGGGTTTATTATGCAACCCGGCATCAGTCGATGATCAATTTTGTCATGCCTCAAAATTAATCCACCATAACTTTCCCGGCCTGCTAACTGCACTGTTCTCACCCCAGCACGGGTTCTATGCAGAAAAGCAGGACAATATGATCGAGTCTGATCATTTTATAGAACCCAAATTTAACCTGCCAGTATACAGCTTATATGGTGAAACCCGAATTCCCACACAAAAAATGTTTGAAAATATCGATGTCCTGCTTGTGGACATTCAGGATGTGGGCACCCGGGTCTATACATTTATTTATACCGTATCTTATTGTCTTGAGATTGCTGCAAAGCTTGGCAAACAGGTGGTCATTTTAGATCGGCCAAATCCTATTGGCGGTCTTAAAATCGAAGGCAATACGCTTGATTCACACTACACTTCTTTTGTAGGCCGATTTCCCATTCCCATGCGTCACGGACTGACCATGGCCGAAATCTGTCAACTCTTTAACGAAGAATTTAATATAGGCTGTGACTTAAAAATTATCCCCATGACCGGTTGGAAAAGATCTATGCAGTGGCATCAAACCGGTCGTGCCTGGCTGCCCCCTTCACCCAACCTGCCCACTGCACTGTCGTGCATGGTATATCCAGGTCAGGTTATTTTTGAAGGTACCAACATATCAGAAGGCAGAGGCACCACCCTGCCCTTTGAACAATTCGGTGCACCATTTTTAGATACCCAAATCATAAAGGACCAGGCTACCGAATATCTTACCGGTGCCCATCTTCGTCAAGTTGGATTTGAACCAACTTCCGGCAAATGCTCAGGACAAGCCTGCAAGGGTTTTCATATTCATGTAACCGATCAAGAAACATTTAAACCATATCTGTTGTCACTGCGACTATTACAATTGATCATCAAACACCATGGCAATAAATTTGAATTTAAAGCCCCTCCATATGAGTATGAATACGAAAAGCTACCCATGGACCTGATTCTCGGCAGCAAAACCTTAAGAAAACAAATCCACGATCAGGCTGATTTGATGGATATTTCCAAATCATGGCAAAATGAGATCGACTCATTTGCATCTATTAAAGAGAAGTTTCATCAATATGAATGATACGACCAATACAACGAACAGTGACACGAATGAGGAAAGCTCTTGGAAACGCATGAGTTTTAAAGGCAATAAAGTCTGGGCTGCAATACATGCTGATAACAGTCTTGCTGTGGAAAAAGGAAATGTATTAATAAAATACAATTTAAAGCAAGATTATGAATATAAAGTAAAAGAAGAAAGCTTAGAGCCTGAATCTGCGGCAATACCTTCACAAAAGAAGACAAAGACTCCTAAAAAAAACAGTGCCAAATCTAATTTACCATCAAAAAAATCAAGTCAAATCCATGAGCATGAAAAAAACATCCCGGAAAATTGTATTAAAATTTATACCGATGGTGCGTCTTCCGGTAATCCTGGCCCTGCGGGCATCGGGGTGCTCTTAATTTATGGAGAGAATAGAAAGGAAATTTCACAATCCATCGGAGAAGCCACCAATAATATAGCAGAATTAACCGCCATAAAAATCGCTTTAGAAAAACTAAAACGCAATGACCTTCCCGTTCGAATTTTTTCTGATTCCAGCTACTCCATCGGTCTTCTAAGCAAAGACTGGAAGCCTAAAAAAAACCAGGATCTTATAACTGATATCAGGTCTTTAATGAAAAATTTTAAGGATCTTCACTTTATTAAAGTAAAAGGCCATGCCGGTATAAAAGAAAATGAAGTCGCTGATTTTTTAGCCACTAGTGCCATAAAAAAAGGCCTGTAGAGTAAACAGGCCTTTTTTTAAAACTATATTTAAATCTCTTATTCTTTTTCTTCAACTTCAGGTTCTGGAGCATCAACGCCTTCATCTTTTTTCCAATTATCTTTAAGTTCATCAAAACCAAGATAAAGAGCCAGTCCACCACCTAAAAGAAGTACTGGCGGGATCACACCTTTTAAAAGTTCTAAGAACAGATCCAGCCATACAGCCAACCCCACAACACCCAGAAGAACAGCGATAGCACCGCCAATTAAAGTTTTCATGATAAAGAACCTCCTAAATTTTTATATGGTAAGAATTCATCTAAAATTAAACAACTATGAGAAATGTCAATACTGAGATTTAAAAAAAATATCATAGCCTCGTGTTTTTTACAAGGCTATTTTAGGATTGCCATTGTACTAAACCTTTGGTAAATAATGAGGTTATAACACTTGAAATAAAGTCCTCAAAAGGAAATATAATGATACTATATCAAAAGCTTAAAGGCCTTTTAAATCAAACAAGGTCCAAGCTTCGTTCCATAATCGAGTACCTCTTGGGAAACAGCTATGATCATTTTTTATGCTCCTATCCGGATAATTCAGGATATTTGATCAAAAAACTTATTAGACGACTGGTCAACAAACTCAATTTTGACGACCATAATATAGAGAAAATTAAGAATATTGATCCTGATAATATCATTGTATATGCAAGTAAGAACAAACGTATGCTCGATTTTTTATATTATCACACAAAACTTAAATCTCTTGATCTGCCCTATCCACAAATTGGATTTGATTTTAACTTTTTTTTCCTTTTACCCGTCAAACGCCTTATCCAGATCTTAATCTGCCATTTCGATCATTTCCTGCATCATTTTCATCTGAAAGATGCGTATACATACGATTATGCTATAAAAGCGCTCACTTCTGGCAAAACAGGTTTCATATGCCTGATCGAAGAAGATGATTTTTATAAACGGTTCATCAAGTCTACTCCTGACCCACTTTCTTTGCTGATAGAACTTCAAAATAAAATTGAAAAGTCGGTGATTATCATTCCAGAAGGAATTGTTTACGTCAGCAAACCCATGAGGTCAGACTCATCCTTAGTCGATATTTTGTTTGGGACTCATGAAAAACCAGGACTTATCAAACGCTTATTAAATGTGATTCGCCACCCTGAAAAAATCAGAGTAGAACTTGCCTCACCCATTGATCTTAAAGAATTCCTGAGCCGACCGGAAATCAAGCAATTGGATTCAGAATTCCAGGCCCATCGTTTAAGAAGTTATCTTGTCGATATTTTAAACCGCCAAAGAAAAAGTATTACGGGTCCACTTTTAAAATCCCGCCAGGAACTGACTGAAGATATCCTGACACAAAAATCTTTGCGAGAATACCTGGCAGAATATGCCCAGGAAAACAACATCTCTTTAAGCAAAACCCATAAAAAAGCAGCCTCATATATTAAAGAAATTGCAGCCAATTACAATCTTCAGGTTATTAATGTGATCAAAACGGCACTTGGCTGGGCTTTTAAGAATATTTTTGAGGACCTGGTACTTAACCAGGATGAAATTAACCGAATGCGGGAAAAATCCACCGATGCTCCGCTGGTTCTGGTCCCCTGCCATAAAAGTCATTTAGACTACCTGTTGCTTCCCTATGTCATGTTTATCAACAACATGCCCGCGCCACATATTGCTGCCGGTATAAACTTGTCTTTCTGGCCTTTAGGTCCTCTTTTCAGACGCGGCGGTGCTTTTTTTCTAAGACGAACATTCCAGGGCGCCCCCCTGTATGCTAAAATTTTTGCAGCCTACCTAGAGAAACTACTATATGAAGGGTTTAATATAAAAATATTTATCGAGGGTGGTAGAAGCCGGACCGGAAAACTTCTTGCTCCCAAGCCTGGTGGAATTGCCATGCTGATCAAAGCCTATAATAATGGTGCCTGCAAAAACCTTCATTTTGTACCAGTCTATATAGGTTATGACCGTGTTCTGGAAGAAGATGCATATTTAAAAGAAATTGAGGGCGGCAAAAAAAGCCCTGAAACCCTCAAAGGCTTGATCGGTGCCAGAAAATTTTTAAAGAAAAAATTTGGCAAAGTCTATATGCATTTTGATGATCCTATTTCAATCAAAGACTATATCAGCCAGAATGACATCGATTTATCCAAACTTACCCGCAAAGAATATATGAAATTTGTCAAAAAATTTGGGTATAAATTGATCAATGCTATCAATGCCAGAACCGTTGCCACTCCGCACGGTATCATTGCCAGCGCAATCTTAAATTGCTCTAAAAACTCATTTACAAAACTTCAGATCAATGACAGGGTTAATGCCTATATGAATCTTCTGACTTTTTCCAAAGCAGAACTGTCAGATACCCTATTAATTAATCCTGATGCCACGCTTAATTCAGTCATCAATAAATTTATTCAACGCAATTTCATTGAACTTGCGGATGAAGATGAAGGTGAGATTACTGATAACACCGTCTTTATAATAAAAAATAACAAGCGGGCAATTCTGGATTATTATAAAAATTCAGTAATTTCTTTTTTCTCTAATTTTTCGTACACCGCTATAGCTATCCTCGAAATTGACCGGTTTCAATTTTCATCTTCTGACCTTGCCTTGCGATATAAATTTTTAGAAAAAATATTTATGGACGAATTTTTCTATGATGAAGAAACCACCAGTGAAGAAGAGATTTCAAGATGCATCAAAGGATTTGTCAATGAGGGTATACTTGTTCCTGATACAAAAGAAATCGATATTTACCATGTTACTTCAAAAGGTCTGAAAAAACTCAAATGGTTTGCAGGATTTTTATATCCCTTTTTAGAAGCATACAAAACAACACTATTATATTTTGAGAAATACCAGCCGGGTAAACATGAGGGTAAAGAACGGGTTAAAAAAATTCATTCAATGGGTTCCAAACTCTATAAAAGCAAAATTATTAATTTAAAAGAATCCTTATCCCAGATTACCTATAAAAATGCAGCCAATTATTATGTTAAAAATGGGGTAACCGGACCTGATGATCATATTGAACTTGATCACTACAAAAAAATTCTTGACCGGTTAATTTTGTTAATAGCACCATAAGTCTTTATGAAAGCTTTGATACTTGCAGCAGGTCTTGGAACGCGACTTTTACCCCACACCCGAACTCTTCCAAAACCATTGTTTACCCTATTATCCCGCCCTATGTTGGCGTATACCATCCAACAACTCATAGATGTCAGGTGTGAACAGATTATAATCAATACCCATCATTTACACCTACAAATTGACCAATTCATAAAAAAGCACGATTTTGGAATTAATATACAAACTGTTTATGAACCCCATATTTTAGAAACTGGTGGGGCCATTGCCAATATAAAATCTTTCATGGATGACACCCCTTTTTTTGTTATAAATGCAGATATTATTTCCAGTATTGACTTGAAACAGGCCTATGAAAATCACAATCAATCCAATTGTCTGGCCACCCTTGTTTTACATGATTACCAACAATTTAACAAAGTGGAAGTTGACAGTCAGGGGTATATCCTCAATTTTAATTCAAAAAAAAATGGACTTGCCTTTACCGGAGTTCAGGTCTTATCCCATGAAATTTACCACCACTTACCTGATAAAAAAAAATTTTCCAGTATTGAAATTTATAAAGCCCTGAGCGCACAAAAAAAAGTGAACGCCTCTATTCAAAAAGATATTTTCTGGTCTGATATTGGGACCCCAAAAGATTATCAAATGACATCTTTACGAATGTTATGTGCAGCACAATTTGACCTTCCAATGAATCAAATCCAGAATATCAAGCTCACCCATTTGGCCGGAGATGGTTCAGACAGACAATGGTTTCGTGCAAATTATAAAACTCAGTCCATTATCATTTCCGATCATGGTATCTGCCAACCTGACACTGACAATTTTTTACAATTAAATGCCTTTGTAAACATTGGACAACACCTCTTATCAAAGGCAATTGCTGTCCCAAAAATACTCGATCACGATACACTTTCCGGCATGGTTATTCTTGAAGATCTGGGAGATACTCATCTGGTAAACATAATAAAAAATAAAAATTCAAACACAGAGACATTAAAGATTTACAAGCAAGTGATCGATCAAATCATTGAATTTTCAGCCGATGGGATCAAAGAATTCGATACCAACTGGACCTGTCAGACCCAAACATATTCAAAGCAATTGATTTTAGATAAAGAATGCCAATACTTTATAGAACAATTTGTACAGGGATATTTAAATCTTTCAACTCAATTTAATGCGCTTGAATCTGAATTTAATGATATTGCCGAACAGGCACTTGTCTACGGTTATAATGGGCTGATGCACCGAGACATGCAATCCAAAAACATCATGATTAAAAACAACCAGCTCTATTTCATTGATTTTCAATCTGCTCGAATCGGTCCGCTTCAATATGATCTTGCATCTTTATTGATAGATCCGTATGTTAATTTAGATGAGTTGATAAAAAAGGAACTTTTAAACTACACCTTAAAAAAACTATCTTTGAGTCCAGATCAAAGCAACGATTTTCTGCACAGTTTTAAATTTTGCTGTCTGACTCGAAATCTTCAGTTTTTAGGCGCATTCAGTTTTTTAAGTCAGATAAAAAACAAAACAAATTTTGAACAGTATATACCAGATGCTGTAAATTCTTTATGTCAGACGCTTAACACTTTGGATATAAAACGATTTCCCAATCTACATCAGCTGGTTAATACCATTAAAACCACAACCCATTTAAGGAGATAAAAATGGAAAGAATAAATATTATGATCAACGGCCTGCCCGGCAATGTAGCCAAAAAAATGGCCGGCTTTGCCATTAAAGATGACCACTATACGGCCATTCCATATTCCCTTACCGGACAGGACATAGAAGAGACAACTACCATAGTAGATAATCTGAGCTTTGAACTAGTTAAACCCGATGTGCGGGATGAAAAAATCAAAGAGATCAAATCTTTATATCCTTCCATTATTGCCATTGATTATACCCATCCTTCTGCTGTAAATTCCAATGCCTTATTTTATACCCAACACCAGATTCCATTTGTCATGGGAACCACAGGAGGTGATAGACAGGCACTGGAACAAGTGGTCAAAGACAGTTCAACCCCGGCAGTTATTGCACCTAATATGGCCAAACAAATTGTCGGTTTCCAGGCCATGATGGAATATGCTGCTACCACCTTTCCTGATCTATTTAAAGGATATTCCCTTACGGTCAAAGAAAGTCATCAAAATGGTAAAGCAGATACTTCCGGTACTGCCAAAGCAGTGGTAGCTTCCTTTAATAAATTGGGTGCAGATTTTGATGTCAATGATATAGAAATGATCCGGGATCCAGACATACAAGAAAAAGAATGGAACATACCCAAGGAACATATCACCGGCCACGGATGGCACACCTATACTTTAACCGCACCGGACGGAAATAATCTGTTTGAATTCAAACACAATATCAATGGCCGCGATATTTATGTCAGTGGCACATTTGATGCGGTACTTTTTCTTGCACAAAAAATAACGCAAAAAGGTAACTCCAAAAAGCTATATTCCATGATTGATGTGTTAAACAGGAATTAATCGGTTGAGTCTGTATTTTAAAATTATTCTGGTTTTATTTGGGCTTGCATACCTGGTAAGCCCAATGGATATTATCCCGGATTTTTTGGTGCCCTATCTGGGGTGGCTTGATGATGGGATTATTATCGGTACACTTATTTACCTAATCCGAACTGGAAAACTGCCCAATTTTTTTTTCAGACAAAAGAAAGCGGCATCTGAAACCAGCACAAAAGATAATAGGGCCAAAACAACAAACAATCAATCTGATAAATCTAAATCTAAACAATCTAAATCTAAACATAGACAAAATAGTTTCTCTACGCACAAGACTCAATCACCATATGAGACTTTAGGCATCCATCCGGGTGCATCAAAAAATCAGATCAAAGAAGCGTATAAAGAAGCCATCAAAAAATATCATCCGGATAAGCTTTCTCATCTGGGTACAGAATTTTCAGACCTGGCCAATGAAAAATTTGTTAAAATTCAAAAAGCCTATGATGAACTTATGAAAATTAATAGAGCCTGAGGCAATTCATTGACACAGACCTGTTTTGTACCTTATAGTTTCTTTTATTTAAAATAATATGACATGCATCAGCATTAACCACGATTCTTTTAATATAAATAAAGGTTAAACTCATATGAAAACAGAACACTGTACACGGGATTCAGTTGTTACGATCTCCAGAATTATGCTTCCCCAGGATGCCAATCCTGCAGGAATCGTTCATGGTGGTGTGGTTATGAAAGAAATTGATAATGCAGCCGGGGTTGCTGCAGTCCGTCATACTAAAAAAGTATGTGTCACAGCATCCATTGATCGAATGGATTTTCATAAACCCGCCTTTATAGGCAATCTTTTAATTGTTAAAGCTTCGGTTAACATGACAGGTACAACATCCATGGAAATTGGTGTCAGAGTCGAAACAGAAGATCTATTTGCCGGGACCAAAACCCATCTTGCCTCTGCATATTTAACCTTTGTGGCTTTAGGAGAAGATAATAGACCCACACAGATTCCACAATTAACGTCAGAAACACCCGAGGATATTCGACGCCAAACTCAAGCCACTGCAAGGCGCGAACTTCGATTAGGTGAGAAGAGAAAAGAAAATGAATGCCATATGGACTCAAGTAAATGCTAAAACCAGTAAATGCTAAAATCTGTTGAAACTTTTATATTATAGGGGCATATCTTTTGGCCGGAATAAATGAAATTCTTGTTTTAATATTGATTATCGCAGGCATTTTAATATTGCCACGACTATTTAAACCTCAACCAGCTCATCAATCTGACCGCATATCATTTGGGGATAAAATCAAGAATTTATCTGTAAAAAGCCGGGCTGCTATATCTTTAAGCATTGTATATCCTATTGCTATGGCCTTATATCTTACACCATGGAGTTCTAATTTAGCGCTTTATCTGCTTTTGGGAGTCCTGCCCATCATCATAGCCTGGGCTCTTTTCTGGATTCTTTCTGGATCAAAAAACGCATAGCATTACTTTTTCAAAATATAATTAAAAAGTAATATATTCAAAAAATACTATTATTTTTCTTGACGTATTTTTTTTCATGGTTAGTTTTGGTTCATGTGAAAAACAAATCACTAAAACAAAACCTTAAACAGGAGGAAAAAACCATGAAAGTTGTAAGATACAAACCATTAAATGAACTGGACTTTTTCACAAATTCTTTTAACCATCTTTTTAATGACTCATTTTTCAAAAACAGGACCAATAATTTAGAAAAGAAAGAGTCCTGGTATCCTGCAGTGGACATTCTTAATGAAAAAGATCACGTAATTTTGAATGTTGAATTGCCAGGAATGCAAAAAGAAGATATTACGATCAATATTGAAAACAAAGAACTCTCCATCAGTGGAAAAAGAAAACCTGAAAATGACGAAAAAAAGGATACTTACTATCGTAAAGAAATAAGATCTGGCAGTTTTAAACGCTCTTTTTCTCTTTCAGATGATGTCCTCACCGATGATGTAAATGCAGATTTTAAAAACGGTATGCTGAAAATAACTCTAAGAAAAGATGTTTCAAAAGAAGAAGTCAAAAAGATCACGATCAATTAAATTTAACCAAGGTTAAAATAAATAAACATTTTTTTTAATAAAGCCGGGGCAAAAATATTTGTGCCCCGGCTTTTTTTAAAAACTCAATTATTTTTGTGAATTTTCTTCAAACAAACCATAATCTTTAACTGTTTTTAATATCTCCCCACACGATTGAGTCAACCGATATCTCAAACGGGTAAACCTTTTTAAAGCCTTCACCGTGGAAATAGCCATACCCAGTGCTTTTTTTGTTCCGACCATGACCACCAGTTTTTTGCCCCGGGTAACAGCAGTATAGATTAAGTTTCTTTGTAATAAGATATAATGTTGGGTGGCAACAGGAATCACCACAGCGGGATATTCAGACCCTTGAGATTTATGAATAGAGACCGCATATGCGTGGACGATTTCATCCAGGGAAGAAAAATCATATTCAATTTTTCGATTATCAAAATCAAGAATCGCTTTTTGGTCAATAAAATTAATATCATCAATTATTCCAATATCCCCATTGTAGGTGTGCTTATCATAATTATTTTTTATCTGCATCACCTTATCACCAGATTTAAATTCCCGGTTACCACGGACAAGGCTCTGACCTTTTGGATTAAGAATCTTTTGAAGTTCAATATTTAAATTTCCTGACCCAATAATACCTCGATGCATCGGAGTTAAAACCTGAATATCATTTAATGGATGATGCCCAAACTTTTGCGGAATTCTGTTTTTGACCAGATCTTTGATGGTGGCTAAAACTTCTTCAGGGTCTTCTTTCTGGATAAAATAAAAATTTGATTTTTTATTTTCCTTGGGCATAATGGGAAATTGTCCATTATTTATCTTATGCGCATTCACCAC
Source organism: Desulfobacula sp. (assembly GCA_033852015.1). Lineage (GTDB taxonomy): Bacteria > Desulfobacterota > Desulfobacteria > Desulfobacterales > Desulfobacteraceae > Desulfobacula. Next base: position 57,252 of record JAWSVH010000059.1, on the reverse strand, counting down.
AATAAGACTTTTCTGGGCCTGTCTAAAAATTGTATCCAGCTTAACCACATGGAAACATTTAGAAGAAATCAAATCATTAAGCACATTCCCCGGTCCCACAGAAGGTAATTGATGAACATCACCCACCAGAATCAATGTGGCACTCTTTGGCACTGCTTTTAAAAGATGATGCATCAATACAGTATCTATCATAGAGGCTTCATCAATAATCAACACATCGCATTTAAGCGGATTTTTATCATCTTTTTTAAACCCGAAGATTTGCATGGAGTAATCCAGCATCCGATGGATGGTCTGGGCGCGTTCCCAGGTTGCCTCACTCATTCTTTTTGCCGCCCTGCCTGTGGGGGCAGCAAGTAAAATTTTTGCGCCGGCCTTTTTTAAAATTTTAAGAATAGCATTTATGATGGTCGTCTTTCCGGTTCCAGGGCCCCCGGTAATAATCATGACTTTTTGATCTAATGATCGTTTAACCGCTTCTTCTTGTTTTGGGGCAAACTCGATATGAATCTGATCTCGTACCCAGTTTACAGCGCGATCTACATCAATTTTTCTCACACTTTTGGGAGCGGATTTAAGCGTAGAAAGACGACGGGTAATACTGGTTTCACAGATATAAAACTTCTTTAAAAATACCAGCTTATTATTCTCTTTATATGCATCGATATCCGGATTGATATCTTCAATAACAATTCTATCATTGCTAAATGAATCTGCAATACCATTAACCACAAGATCCGGGTCAACCTCTAACATCTCCTGCATTTTAACGCACAATTCCATATAGGGATAACAAACATGACCATCGTCTGCCAATTGGTTTAATACATATTCAAGCCCAGCTTCAATCCGCTGGGGAGCATCCTTTTGGATCCCTAAATTCTGGGCAATGTTGTCAGCCGTCAAAAAACCAATACCAAAAATATCCTGGGCCAGGCGATAGGGATTTTCTTTCACAATAGCAATGGCATCCTGTCCATAGGTCTTGAATATTTTGGCAGCATACGCAGGACTGACCCCATGGGACTGCAAAAAGAGCATCACTGTCCGCACTTCCTTTTGTTCATCCCAGGCCTTTTCAATCATCTGGATTCGTTTTTTACCAATGCCAGCAACTTTGGCCAATTCATAAATATTTTTTTCGATAATTTCCAGGGAATTGGTTCCAAACTTTTTTACAATCCGTTTAGCCATTACAGGCCCTATCCCTTTGATCAAACCTGAGCCCAGATATTTTTGAATTCCAGCCTGTGTTGCCGGAACAAGGGTTTTATAATTTTGTACATGAAATTGATTACCGAATTTGGCATGGGAAATCCACTTGCCGTCCAATTCCACAAATTCACCCGGAACCGGATTCACCATATTTCCGACAATAGTGGCAAGATCTTTTTCACCCTTAACTTTAAGTTTGCAAACGCAAAAAGCTGATTCCTCACTGGAAAAGGTTATTCGCTCTATATGTCCTTTAAGTTGTGCCATGGTCAGATGATGTAAATAACTCCTAAAATAAAAAAGCGCATTCCAAATGAGGCTGTTAATATCATATAGCCTTGGAATGCGCTTTATTCAAGTTTAAAACTTGGTATATATAATCCCATCCGTCAATTCAATCACAGGGTGGATCATATGGGATATTTAGTGATGTGCATCTCCGTTGTCATTCATGGTCTCATAGGCTGACTTTATAACGACATAGGTCAGTCCGGCGCCAAGAATGCCAAGGGCATACCATAACCCGCCAAAAAAGATAGCATGACCGATGTCCCATGCCCATTCGAAACTAAATGGAAACATAATTATTCTCCTTTAATAAGAGGGTTACTCAGCTTCTGCTGCCGGCTCTACCGGATAGTTAAGTTCTTTTTCCTGAGGGAATACCGGCAGATACCGATATGCCAGGGCAATAAAGATAATTCCATATGCAAAAGGCAAAATTGTGGTAGCCACTTCCTGCCAGCTTGGAATATACAATGCCCAAGTGTCAAAACTCATAACCGGAACAGCCATAATCTGAAGTACCATGACCCATCTGTTCAAACATACACCAATCACACCAAGAATATAAGCAATCAAACGAAGCTTTGGATTCTCCCGTGTAGATTTTATGACCAGAAGAAGTCCGGGTACAACACCACAGAGAACAATTTCAGTAAACAATATCCCATAACCGTAAAGTGCATTATCCGAATAAAAATGACTGAATTCAAATCCAAGGCTTGGTACAGTTACTTTTGCCCAGTAGATCGTATCAATAATCTTGGCTATGATATAAGTAGTAATCATCCAGCCGGATATCTTGGCCAGCAGATGAACTGTTTTATCACTCACTAGTTTTTTACCCGTAACAGCTTCTGTCATTTTGGTCACAAGCAGTGTAAAACAAGGACCAAATGCCGCTGCAGACCATGTGAACAAAAAGAATGTCGATGGCCAGATCAAAAGGCTTTCCCTCAAAGCAAAGGGACGTCCGTACATAACACCGGCAACACCACCCAAAGAACCTTGATGAAAGAAAGACAAAAAGGCACCGGTTGCAGCAAATACAGCCATCACACCATGCATATTGTGTGCAAGGTGATGAAAGAAAGGCACTTTGTTAGCTTGTTTGTTTTCCAGAATATTGGGAATAAACTCAATGATCAATACCCCTAAATAACAAGAAAGACAAAAGGCCACTTCCGTCAGCATGGAATGGACATTGGCATGCCAGAAGATAAACCAACTTCTTAAAGGTTGACCCACATCTATGGCAAGAATATACAATGCTGATGTATAGCAGATAACGCCGATAATAACGGCAAAATTAATAATGTTTTTAAGTTCGTCAATTTTAAATATATATTTTAACAAACCTGTAAAAAAGGCGCCTCCGCCAATGGCAATAATTGCAAGATCTGCCCAGATCCAGAGGGCAAATCCGTAGTAGTCGTTCATATTTGTCTGGTTCAAACCTTTCCACCAGATAAGAACCACGGCAATAAGTCCCCAGAGGACTACGGCGCCGACAATTGCAATTCCAAAGGCGAACTTTGGAAGAGAAGTGCGTTTGACACCTTCAGGTATTAATGCAGAATCCATATTTATTCACTCCTAAAATAGGTTTCGGATATCTTAACCATGGGTTGATTCAGTTGTCCCATGATGATTTTTTATTTTATCCCATTCGCCGTCTCGGTAGTTATCCCCAGCTTTTCTTACCCATTCTTTTTCGGAAAGGTAATACACCTTGGTGTTGGTACCCAATCGTTCTAAAAGTCTAAAAACCTTAGGATTTCTGGATTTACCAACCACATCGTGATTTCTCGGATCCGGGTGAGGATCAGGTTTCACAATCTGGGTAACTTCATGCTCGGGATTATTAAGATCACCAAATACAATGGCACCGGCGGGGCAAGCAGTCGTACATGCAGTTTGATATTCATTTTCTTCAATATCATCCCGCTCTTCGACATAGGCTTTTTCTCTTGCCAGTTGATACCGGTGGTAACAGAAGCTGCATTTTTCAACAACGCCTCTCATTCTCGGTGATACATTAGGACTTAGGTAATTTTCCATGCCTTCGGGCCATTCAGGATCCCACCAGTTAAAATACCGTGCATGATACGGGCAAGCCCCCATGCAGTATCTACATCCGAAACAGCGGGTATAAATCTGGCTGACAATTCCTGTATCATGTCCATAATCTGTTGCAGTTGCAGGACATACAGAAACACATGGCGAATGACCATGATCCCCTTTTCCGCCACAATGCTGACAAGGTCTTGGCATATAGATGATTTCAGTTTCCGGAAAGGATTTACCATTTGTTAATTTATAAACACGCATCCAGGTGATACTTTTCTTTTTGTCGGTTTCATCTTCTTTGAACGGAACATTATTTTCCGCCATACACGAAACCATGCAGGAACCGCATCCGGTGCATTTGTCCAGATCAACAACCATTCCGAACTTATGTGCTTTTTTATCTTCTTGTTTCATTAAGAACCTCTTTAGCTATTTATCCTTGAATGTTAAGCCTTGGAAATTTTTGCTTTAATACCAAAGGCAGCATCCAGTCCTGTACCGGATTCAAGCACCGGGCCGATTAAGTCATTTATGTTAACACCCTTGTTAGACACATATTTATTATCAAAGGTATGACCTAAACCTTCAACCATTCCAATGACACCGGGTCTGATGCCTTCATTTAAATTGACCAGAACTTTAACCGCCCCCATGGGAGTTGTCAGAGTCGCTTTGCCTTTATCTTTAAGACCCCTTACCGTCATCGGATTAATTTCAACCACGATATCATTTCCTTTTAGTACAGTATCGGAGACCGTTTTAACTGCAAAAGGAGATGCTGCAACTGCGCCACTGACCAACCGCATATTATCAATTGGAATCAAGGTAAAATCGAAACCATCCTGGGCTTGGGCGACAACCGTAGGCGGATTATCGGCTAAAAAGCCAATATTTACCATTTGTGCCCCTGAAGGAACATCTTCAGAAAGAATGGCATATCCATCTTCAGATAAAGAATCCCAGATACCTGCAGTCACAGACTCAAGACACTCTTCGTAACTATCCCATTCAAAGTTGCCTGCAACACTTTCGTCCAAAGCTTTGGCAATCATTAAAATAGAATCACCGGCATTTTTTGTATCAAAAACCGGTGTTACCACAGGTTTAGTTAAACCGACCACTTTTTTGGTGAGTCCTGCCAAATTAGGTACATCTTCAAGACCTTCGACAAAGGTATGACTTGGTAAAATAATGTCGGCTTGCATGGCAGTTTCATCAAGGAATGATGAAAGACTTACAACAAATGGAATTTTGGATATGGCCTGTTTCACCCGTTTGGTATTCCGCAAAGAATAACAGGGATTGGCATTATGAACAATAAGTGCTTCGATGACCGGCTTGGCAGATGCATTAACGGTATCAAGCATCTGATCCACAGATAAACCAATTTTAGCTTTGGCAGATCCAGATTGGGCAATGTTGTCCATTGTTACATCAGAAAACTCAAGATATTGGGTTTTATTCTGGACAAAAACACCACCTTTTTTATTAATATTTCCAACCAGGCAGTTCAAAGTATGAACAGCAGTCATTTCTTTTAAGCTCTGTGCACCATCTCCTCTACCCTTTCCAAATACAGCCACCGGCATTTTGGCTTTGGCAAAGCCCTCGGCACACTTTTCAATATCTGCTTCTTTAATACCTGTAAGCTGGGCAGTTTTTTCAAGTGAATACTCTTTTTGAAGCATCGCAGCAAATTTATTCAATCCACCTTTAAAATTAGCCGTTGCATTGGAGTCAAATAGATTCTTTTTAAGAATTACCGCGCACATGCCTAGTGCCAAGTCTGCTTCTGTACCGGGTTTAGCGGGAATCCACTGGTCTGCGCCGGCTGCCGTGTTGGATAGCCTTGGCTCAACCTGGTAAAGCTTTGCATGCCTTTGTTTTCTTGTCGCATTGGCTTTAAAGCAAGCAACAGGAGATCCCCATCCTTCTAAAAGCCCTGCCCCAAAACTTAAAACAAAGTCAGAGTTCTCCAGATCAAAAGCAATGGTTTTGCCTTTTCCATGGAGTTGGGCCGCCGTAATCTCAAGATAAGATTCAAGACTTGGCATGGTATAAAAATTAGAAGACCCAAAAGCCCCAAGTAGGCGCTGAAGTAGTCCTGAAACCGAGCCTTGTTCTTTGTTTGTAATACAGGCAAGTTTTTCAGGGGTTCCATTTTTTCTTATATCTGCAAGTTTTCCAGAAATCTGAGAAATGGCGTCTTCCCAGGAAATTTCTTCAAAGGAATCACCCTTTTTTTTCAGTGGGGTTTTAATTCTTGCAGGATCATATAAGTATTGTAGACCGGACATCCCGTGGAGGCATGCGCCGCCATCATTTACAGGGTGACCTGCCAGTCCTTCAATTTTAACTGGTCTGTTGTCAATTTTTCTTACACTTATCCCGCAACTTCCGGGACAAAGACTGCAAACCGAACTTTCATATGTTATTTCTCCGTCAAAGGGAGGATGGTCCAGTGCCCATGGCCACAACTTGGTGGTCTGTGACAGGATTGAAGAATCATCAGTCAACTTCAACCCGACTGGGGAAACCGCTATACCGGCAACTGCACCAATTCCCAATCCCAAGAAGCTTCTTCTATCAACTTTCATAAATTTAGTCCTCTATAAAGTTTTTGAATTCTTGTTTTTTAGGTATTTTACTTGTGACACTGGAAACACGCACCTTGCTCGCCTGTCTCTTTTTTGTGACACTCTGCGCAGTCATCCATCTTCATGCGATCCCAGGAATGTTTTTTAATTCCAAAGATATTTTTACCCCAGATATCACGGCTGTATCCTGTAAGTCTGTTCTCTTCATATGGCTTAGTAACAGTGGATTCACCGATGGGACCATGACAAGTTTTGCAGTCGTTCCCAGCCTTAATTGTGTGTGCTGCATGGGAGAAAAATACGCAATCCGGCTGTCTGGAATAGACCAACCAGGGAACTTCTTTTTCTTTAACAACATACTCTTCTACAAAGATTGCCTCAGCCTCAGTTTCGCCCAAAGGCTCTTCTGAATGACAGTCCAGGCAGGTTGCAAGCTTGGGAATACCATTATACGTGCCATCTTCTCTATAAGAATGACAGGATTCGCAATCACCGGCCTCACTGGTATGAAGCGCGTGATCAAAATTAAAAGGTTGCTCTTTTTTTGAATAGAGCAATTTGGGGAACAGCAGCGTGCCAGCCAAAAAGCATGCAACAAATGCCACAAGAAAAAAGATGACCCCGAGTCCTAACCCTTTGTCATCTTTTGTATCTCCGGAAACGCATTCCCCTGCACTCTCCGTGGAACCAGTTTCACTTTTGTTTTCTATTTCACTCATGAAAACTCCATCAATGTTAAAATGTTGATGATACGTTAACCATTTGTCCAGGCAAACATGCCTGGATTATTTCCTTTGTAAACAGTAATTCCATACTGTTTTACAATACCGTTTAAAATTTGCGTTAATCTATATAAATATCTTGATTTCTTGTCAAGAACAATTCAAGAACTTACACGCATTGAAACGTTATGGTTACCCGTAACTATGGAGTCCACTGAGCAAGTTATTAACACCAAAGTAGGTAAAAAGAACGGCCATAAAACCGATGATAGATACCCAGGCCAAATTTTTTCCATGCCAGCCACGCATCATTCGCAAATGCATAAAAATAGCATAAACAAACCAGGTAATTAAAGACCAGGTTTCTTTCGGATCCCAGGTCCAGTATTTACCCCAAGCAGAATTTGCCCAGACAGAACCGGTTATAATACCAATGGTCAGAAACAAAAATCCAAAAACCACCATTTGATAAATCAACTCATCAATAAGGTCGAATGAAGGAAGTTTTGCAAATATGGATGTAGACTCAGATTTTTTTGGTTTTATAAAATACATAATACTGAATCCAAAGGAAACTGCAAATCCGGCATATCCCAAGAAACAGGTAATCACATGGGCGATTAGCCAATTACTTTTAAGTGCTGGAACCAAAGGCGATATTTTATTGCTGATATTGGGATCAAACGAGGCATAAGCAATGGCCAAAAAAACCAAAGGAGCCACAAATACCCCTATAATACTTTCCTTATATTTCAGCTCCACAAAGATATACAATATGGCCACCGTCCAGGAAAAGAAGACCAAAGATTCATACATATTGGCAAAAGGTGCATGTCCATAACCGATCTGATAAGATTCAATCCACCGCAATATAATTCCAACCGTATTGTCCAAAAAACCTATCACCAAAACAATAAAACCAATCTTAGCCAAAACCTGTTTTTTAAATGCAAACGAGCCAATGTAAAAAACAGAAGCCAATGCATAAATAAATGTAGTTGATGCTAATGCCAAAGAACTTGTCATAATAATTATTTACCTTTTAATTTATTAGCCATCGAGTTGACTTTTAACTTCAGACTCTGAGTATTTCTATTTGTCGTTCCAGAAATGTAAATATCAGATTCGGAATCTTGTTTTTTTATAATTTCAATTAGATAAGATTGATGAGACATGAAAAAAGTTATCCAACATCCGATGATCATCAGAATAAATCCTGTATAGACAAACCATATTCCAGGGTCTTTTGTAACCTGAAGTCCTGTATAATATTTCTGATTTAACGCTGCTACTGAAAAAGCAAACGCCCCTTTACGCATTTTATCAAATGTTGGAAAGCGCAACGGAAGTCCAATGATTAAGCTATCACCTTCCTTATTTGTTAGGGTTCCGACAAATGCCTGTCCCAAATCATTTTTCTTAAAATTAAAATGAGTTTCAAATTTATCAAGCCGGAATACCCCATTGTCATCGGGTAACTGGACCTGCTGCCCAATTTTAAGCGAGTGCGTTGTCTCCAATCCAGTGTTTTTTTGCAAAATACCAAGCGTAATAGAATCAGGCTGCGATGAACGGGCCTGACCGTAACTAGACTGAAATACATTGATTCCCTTATACCTTAACGGATGGTTCACCCGGATATCTTTGGTAAAGCTTTCTTTGCCATTTTCGATGATCGTTAAGGTGGATCTAAAATCTTCCGGTGCACCGGTGTCATAAAATTTCACTTCGAAATCATCACACCGGATGGAAAACCCTAAATGTATTGGAAGCTTCAACTTTGTATTAAAAGCCGTATTTGATGTTACACCCTCATCTATATTCATATTGGCTTTAAAGCCAAAAAGAGATCCGATCAAAGCCCCTACAAGCAGCAAAAGAATACTGGAGTGAACAATATAAACACCAATCCGGGTCCAGCGACCTTTTTCTGCATACAAGACAACTCCAGAAGCTGTTTGCTCTTTAATCACCTTTCCAACACATTTAGACAAAAATTTCTCACAGGTTGTACTCAAGGAGTGAACATCATTTTCCATGGGAAATAACTGACGGTTTTTGAGTTTTCTAAACCGATCCGGGTTAAACTTTATCTTTTTGGGGAAAATAACCTTCCATGTGGTAGACAGTCTTTCGATTGAGCATACAACTATGTTTATACACAGAATAACAATCAAGGCTAAAAACCACCAAGCATGATACATATCATCAATATTGAAAATCTTGATAAGGTTATAAAACCCTTCTCCATATTCCTGCACATATTGACGTGGATCACCATTTTGAAGAATAATAGTTCCAACAATAGAAGTTGTTGCCAACAGTAAAAGCGTATAAATTGTTAATTTTACTGAGCAAAAAAATTGCCAAATTAAATCTGGGATAGTTTGATTTTTTTTCAAAATTTTAAATGTCTTTCCTAATTACAATTTTCAATTTCGTGGATATGTTTCTCCACAGTAACGGATAAACCAGAGCTATGCTCTATAGAACTGCAAACTGCTTTTTTAATAATCTGGATATCTCCTGCAATTATCACTTTTGCCTTTGCCCGGGTCACTCCTGTATATAGAAGCTGCCGGGTCATTACAGGAGAAATTTTCTCTGGTATCAATATTAAAATAGTCTCAAATTCAGACCCCTGACTTTTATGAATTGTTATTGCAAAAGCTGGCATATTTCCAGGCAGATCCATAACCCGAAACTGCCGGATATCTGCATCTTGTTGTCTGAAAAAAGCGCTTTGTTCTCCTTTATCATCCGTAAGTATACCCGTATCTCCGTTAAACAAGCCTTTTTTGTAATCATTTGTATTTACCATGATTACCTGTTTAAAACAGCCTTCCCTTATATCAAAATTTACCCCGGATCGCAAAATGTTTTCACAAACATGATTGATTTGTAATGTTCCGTACTCTCCTGAATTATGAGCACATAATATTTTAAAATCGTTAAGTTTTTCAATTGCAATCTCAACCGTTTTTGCCCTAACAAGCGAACGATACCCCTCTAAAATATGAGCCTGAATCGATTCACCGAACTTCGTTTTATCCTGCATCTTTTCAAACACAATATCTGAAAATTTTCCAGATATTAAAATATCTTCCACACGATCTTCATCCATCTCATTAATTGCTTTGGCCAATTTTTCGATTCCGCTTTTGCCTTTAGACCGAAAATTATATTTAAGAACAAAGATATTTGATAAAAGCTTTTGTGTATTGCAGATCTCACTGAACACTGAGCCTGCCTGGACAGATGCTAACTGATGTTTGTCTCCAAGAATAATAACCTTAGCCGTCATGGGAATGGCTTCAAAAAGTCGTGTCAGCAAAATAATATCAATCATTGAAGCTTCATCAATAATAACCACATCAGCAAAAAGCGGTTTCTCTTTACAGTGATAAAAACCCGGACCATTTTTTTGAGGTTTTAAAACAGAATGGATGGTACTACCCTGCACCATTTTTGATGCAGCTTTTCCTGTCGGTGCCACACAAATAATTTTTGGTTCAGACATCCGGTGATATTTAGCACAGGACGTAAATATTTTTTGTATTAAACGGGAAACAAACGTTTTTCCGGTTCCAGGACCACCGGAAATAATTGTAAAATAATTATATAATGCATTTTTAATCGCATTTTTCTGAGGCAAGACAGATGGATCATTTACATCAAAACTTGTATCAAGCAACTTTTCAACAAAAGGTTCATCCAATACAACCGGTTTAAAAAAATGCCGCTGGGCAATATTTTTGGCTAAACGATCCTGAAAATCAAAATATTTTGCCAAAAAAAGCCTGTGGTCTGTGTCGATAACCAATGGTGTTTTGGCAATATTCGATACCATAGCAGAAGCATTCAATGCCGCTATCCAAATATTAAACTCAGGAAATTGAATTTTTTTCTCACAGGTGGCTGACACGCTATTTATTGTTCCAGCAATCTTTGCAATATTTATACAAATATGACCCTGGGACAATGCTTTGGAAACCAGTGCACAGGAAAACAAAATAATGGGATCTGCCCCGTCAAAGGCATCTCCCATGGATTTGGCAAAATAATAATCCAGGTTTGAAAAAAAACCCTGCTCAACCAATAAATCAAGATCAAAGGAAATGTCAGACGTCATATTCTTTCCAGCCGCAACTTTAGTGTGTTAATTAAGCCAAAAAGAGATAATACAGATTAAATGGGAATTATGCAAATCGTGAGATTGGGATGCTTCTTCTGTCTGTTCCTTTACGTCGATTGTTTAACGTGGACAAACAAACAATAACGCCGTCTCTGATGCTGCTTCTTCTATCATTTCTGTGTTTTCGCCGTTCTCTTCTCAATTTTCTGCTGACTGCTTTGCGTCGTTCAGAAAATCCGCCAATTTTTCGCGGAGAATCAATAACTTGGTTCCTTGCATCAATAATTTTGTAATCAAATGTCATAGTTATCTAAATCTTTATAAGTTCATCAAAAAGCCTTTGCCTAAAAATGAACATCGTCAATAGATAAAAATAACTTTAATTTTTCCGTTTTGAATCCTCGATATATTGATTGATTCTTAAAAAAGGAATGTACATTGAATCATTCTCAAGTATGTGACTTATAAGCCAATTTCTAAGTTCATCAATCGCCTCATAGGTCAGCAGCTCAATGTCTTCTGCCATTTCGCGTCGCAAACTGATAAAACTCTTAGTAAAATGGCGATGAGACTTAGAATGGGGAGCGAAATCAGGATAACCTTGTTTTCTTAAAATTTTTTCTTCTGTGCTGAAATATAGTTTGCTGTATTCATTAATCATCGTTACTTGATTAATACATTCTTTTGCATCTATGTTTGATTTTTTCATATCAATTAATTCATTGAATAGTTCAAACATTTTTTTCTGATGGAGATCAATTTCTTCGACATCTACACTATATTTTGGATCCCAATTAATTTTGTTAATATCATCCATTTTGTTAATATCATCCATTTTTCTTTTCTCCTTTTAAATTCCTTCCAATAAACATGGTTCCCAATATAACTATCGAAACAATAACGGCAACAATGATAGCAAACAAAATACCATTATTCCCAAATCGGGGGTAAATAATGAAAGGAACAATGTATAAATACAAAAATGCGTGAAATATTCCTATTCCTATAATACGAAGTATCACTTTTTTTTTCATTCAATCGTCTCAAGCAGTCTTGTGTGAATATTATCAAAGCCCCCATTTGACATTACTAAAACAAGATCCTTTTGCCGTAAATATGGTTTTAAAAAATGGATAATTCCATCTGTGTTCTCAAAATGATATGCCTCAATACCTTTTTTTTCAAGGTCTGCAACCAATTGTTGCGTAGAAAACTTTTCTTCTTGAGGGATTATTTTTTTAACCTGGGGTTGGCAAATACACACGACATCCGCCTCCATAAAGGCATCCGGATACGTGGTTTGAAAAAACTGGCGCATGCTGGTATTGGTTCGGGGTTCAAAAACCGCAATAACTCTGCCATCTTTATAAAACGGTTTTACCGCTTTTATGGTTTCCTTTACCGCCGTGGGATGATGGGCAAAATCATCCATTATAGTAATCCCATTTTTGAGCCCTCGAATCTCCTGTCGTCTTTTAATACCTGAAAAACTCTTTAAAGCCTTTGCAATATTTTGTTCACTGATACCGATCTGCCTTGCTGCTGCAATACAAGCAAGACTATTGAGGACATTGTGCTGGCCAACCATATGAGTTTGAACTTTAAAATGAGTATCCAAACCTTTAACATCAAAAAAAGTATCCCCATTTTTTTGAACATGGTTCAAAAATGACCATTGCCCATTTTGCCCATAGGTTTGAACCGATGCATTACACTCGTCTAAGACTGAATTTAAATTCTCATTGTCATCCACCACAATAAACTGACTGGTATCTTGATTTTTTATAATAAAATCAGAAAAGACGCCTTTGATTTGATCAATATCGGTAAAAATATCTGCATGGTCAAATTCAATCCCGGTCATGATGGCAATCTGCGGCGTATAATGCATGAATTTTGGACCTTTATCAAAAAAAGCCGTATCGTATTCATCCCCTTCGATAACCATGTAATCTCCGGTACCAATCCTGAAACTGGAATTAAAATCCTGTAAAATCCCGCCAATCATAAAAGAGGGTTCCAAACCAGCCGTATAGAGAATATGGGCCATAATAGAAGATGTTGTGGTTTTTCCATGGGTACCGGTCACCAGAATAATCTTCTTATCCTTTGCAATAAACCGGTTCACCGCCTGGGGCATCGACAAATAAGAAATTTCTTTTTGCATTGCCGCCTGGGCCTCAACATTGTCTTTTGATATGGCATTTCCAATAATGACCAGGTCAGGATCATGGTCTAAATTCTGAGGATGATATCCTTCAAACAAACGAATTTTATTTGCCCTAAGAAAATCACTCATGGGCGGATAAACGTTCTGATCAGACCCGGAGACCTCATGACCTTCTTCTTTAAGCAGACACGCAAGCGTTCCCATGCCCGTACCGCAGGCTGCGATTAAATGTATTTTCATATTAACCTAAAGATCCGCCATGACCTGTCTGGCAATATTAATTGTACGATCAATATCTTCATCTGAATGGGCCAAAGATACAAAACAAGCCTCAAACTGCGATGGGGCGAGATAAACACCCTTTTGCAGCATTCCCCGATAAAACTTTGCAAACCGGTCCAGATCACATTTTTTAGCGTCATCAAAATTATGAACTTGACTGTCAACAAAGAAAAAACCAGCCATGGAACCCACACAATCCGTCTGTAAACTGATACCATTTTCCTGGGCAGCTGCCTTAAATCCATCCATTAATTTTTTGGCCTTTGCACTAAGGTTTTTGTAAACCCCTTTACTCCGAAGTTGAGTCAATGTGGCTATTCCAGCAGCCATGGCCAAAGGATTTCCAGACAATGTCCCTGCCTGATACACATTACCCACCGGCGCAATATGATCCATAATCTCTTTACTACCACCATAAGCCCCCACAGGAAGCCCTCCGCCAATCACCTTTCCAAAACAGGAAAGATCCGGCGTGATACCAAACAAACCCTGGGCTGACTCTCTGGCCACCCGGAAACCGGTCATAACTTCATCAAAAATCAACAAAGCGCCGTGTCTTGTAGTATACCCACGCAAAGTCTCCAAAAAGCCTTTATCCGGCCTGACCATCCCCATATTTCCAGCAACAGGTTCAAGAATTACCGCAGCAATTTGGTTGCCTTTTTCTTCCATGACCTTAATAAAACCATCAATATCATTATATTTCAAAGACAATGTATTGCAGATTGCAGCCTCTGGCACGCCGGGACTACCCGGTATCCCAAGTGTCGCCACACCAGATCCGGCAGCAACCAGCAACATGTCGGCATGACCATGATAACAGCCATCAAATTTGATAATAATATCTCTACCGGTAAACCCCCGCGCCAGACGGATGGCACTCATAGTGGCTTCTGTACCGGAATTTACCATCCTGACCATTTCCACAGAAGGTACCATATCCACAACCAATTGAGCTAATTGAGTTTCTAACCGAGTGGGTGCGCCGAAACTGGTTCCGGTTTCAAGTACTTTTTTTAAAGCATCTATCACAACCTTAGGCCGATGTCCCAAAATTAAAGGGCCCCAGGATAAGACATAATCGATATATTCGTTATCATCTGCATCATAAATTTTACAGCCGTCTCCCTTTTCAATGAAAACAGGCTGGCCACCTACAGAACCACAGGCTCGAACCGGAGAATTCACACCGCCAGGGATTAGCTCTTGTGCCTGATTAAACAGGCTTTCTGATTTTGATGTAGACATATTATTTCCCTTTTATAATTGTAAAAGCATTCCTTTATCACAAATAAGCCCGTAAATATACCAAACCTCTAATTAAAGGGTCAACTGGTTTTTCAAGCCCAGCTCAAATCAAAAACATATTGACTTTTTGGGGACTGACTGTTAGATTCACGGCGTTCTTTATGGGCCGTTAGCTCAACTGGTAGAGCAACTGACTCTTAATCAGTAGGTCCCGGGTTCGACTCCCTGACGGCCCACCATAAAAAACAAAGCTTTTCATCTTTTAGGTGAAAAGCTTTTTGTTTTTTATGTGCGTGCTGCTATCTCTCTAATTACTGACTATAATATTTTATCATGTCCTGAACCCATCAAGGATAAGCTTTAGTTCCGATGCCATTTTTTTAAGTCCCTCAGAGCTGGTTCTTACTTTTTGGCTGCTGTCAGAAATCTTTTCAGTTGCCATACTTACACCATGGATATCTCTTGATATTTCATCGGAAACGCTTGAACTCTCATTAATGTTTTGATTGACAATGGCGATCCCTTCACCTGCCTGGGTAATATTTCCAGCAATTTCCTTTGTAACAACCGACTGTTCTTCAACGGCGGCCGCAATAGTAACAATGACTTGATTGATGTCAGTAATGATACTGGATATTTCACTAATCTCTGTAACAGCCAATCCGGTAGTCAACTGAATATTATCAATTTGTGTTTTAATATCCTGGGTTGAGGAGGCTGCCTGGAAAGCCAGTTCCTTTATCTCGTTTGCCACAACGGAGAACCCTTTCCCAGCTTCACCGGCTCTGGCAGCTTCAATGGTTGCATTCAAGGCCAGAAGGTTTGTCTGTTCCGCTATATTACTGATAGTATCAGTAACTTTGTTGATATCTCTGGCTGTTTTTTCAAGTTGAGCCATCCGTTGGGAGGTACTTTCTGCTTGGGACACTGCTTTTTCTGAAACATCTTTTGCCCGTTCCGCATTCTGGGCGATCTCATTGATGGTGCTGGTCATTTCCTCTGCTGCGGCAACTACTAGGTCCAAATTTGTTGTAGATTCTTCCATTGCAGCAGCAATACTCACCATGGTGGTATTCATCTCATTGGTTGAAGATGCGACATTGCTGGACCGTTTTGCGGTATTCTCAACTTCTGTCGCCATGAGGTGCGAAATATCAGATAAGTCAGTTGAGGACGTATTGACCTCGCCAGTATTCTTTGATATTTTTTTAATTATCACCTGTAGCTTTTCAATAAAAATGTTAAACCATTTAGACAGCTCTCCCACCTCATCTTTAGAGTTCTCTTTCAGACGGACTGTCAAATCTCCTTCACCTTCGGCAATATCTTTTAACATTTCGCAAACCAGCTTAAGCGGATCTGATATTTTCTTCGCAACAAAATAGGTGGCGACCGAACTGAGAAATATTGCGATCATAATAACAAAAAGAAGAGAATTTCGCTGCCTTGTCATGGCGGCTTGAACCTCTTTTTGTTTTGCTGCAATTGCTGCATTAACATCGTCAATATAAATTCCGGATCCCACAATCCAATTCAAAGGCTTAAACAATTTAACATAGGATAATTTATCAACCGGTTTATCAAACCCGGGTTTCTCCCATTGATAGTCGACAACTCCTTCACTGTTTTTTGCACAAACTTTGGCCATCTCCACAAACAGAGCTTTGCCATTCGGATCTTTTAATTCTGTGAGATCCTGACCATTTAGCGCCGGATTCACCGGATGAAAAACCATGACAGGTTTCATATCGTTGATCCATAAATAACCGTTTGTGCCATATTTCATGTTTTTCAAATGATCAAAAATCATCTGTTTTTTGATATTCTCAGGATATTCTTTTGAATCGTGAATACCCTGAATCTGGCTAACTGCAAGCTCAACGATATTTTTCAACTTCTCTGTTTTCTCTTCCATCATGGTCGTTTTTAAAGCATGGATCTGATTGATACCCATTGTTTTTATGGCGGAAGATGCGATAAAAAACATAACGATGCCTAAAAAAATCAAACCTGTAATAGAAGTAAGGATAATTTTCTTTTGGATGTTCATTAAAAACTCCTCTTTGTTCAAAATTATTTTCCATGAAATGGATCAGGGCTATTTTTAAAGCCAACTATATTGAATACTGACTTAAATTTAAGATAAAGATTATAAAAAAATCATGATATTTGTCAGATTATCATAAAATTCAGATTTTTCCAAATTTTAAAAAAAAAGATTGATGCTCAACACACTGATACAATTCAGTGTTTCATTCTTTCATGAAATGCTCATTGCTGCAATCCAATCTTTTGCTTGCGACATAAGCCACTCTGTAAATCAGGTAAACGGCAACTTTTATATGTACACTATTAAGAAAGGTTCTGAATTTATAGATTTATGATATTAGCAAATCTATGAGGGAAATTTGCTATAGGATTGCGCAAACTCACCAAATTTTGTCAGTTGTTCCGTGGTTCCCAGCACACCGGCAAAATCATCTGCCTTGAACTTAAATTCTGGCGACGGATTGGAATATAACCTGCCATTCCTTGATATTCCTGCTATGGTAACACCTGTTTTTTGTCTGATATTTGATTCGCCTATCGAAACCCCAACCAAAGGACAATCTGAGCTGATTGTCAACCAACTAAGCCGAAATGCCCGGGCACTGTTTTGTAATTGGCCCACAGCTTTATATTCTGATTGCAAATCATACAAAGGCCTGTAATGCTGATGGCGAATTTCATCTGTATAGTATTGAATCCGGTCCGGTGGCAGATCCAGATGAAGCAGTGCTTGCCGGGTGAACTCCAGACCTGCTTCAAACTCCGGCTGAACAATGTGATATACACCAATGTCCTGAAATTGTTTCATTTGATCCATGGATTGCGTCCGGATAACCACATGAAGATCAGAATTATAATTTTTAACCAGAGCGACAATTGCCTTTGATATGATTTGATCCGGTGTGGTAATTAAAAGCAGTTTTGCACTTTCTATATTGGCTGCCTTCAGTATGGTTTCATGGCTTGCATCTCCATAGATTATGGGGAACCCAAAAGTTTTCAAAACCTCAACCCGCCTGGAATCAAATTCTATAACAACAAAGCAGACACCGATACGCTTTAAAACTTCTGCAATATGAACCCCTATTCGTCCCCCACCGGCAATCACGATATGTTCTTTTAAACCGGTATCGGGAATGTTAACCGAGTCAAACACAAAGGTGTTGCTCCATCGGTTTTTAAGCGCATACAAAGGGGCTGTCATGCCAGATACAAATGGTGTTAAAAACATGGTTAAAATAGTTGTCGTTAATATCAGAGAATAAAACTCCATGGAAATTGAATCAGACGCAATCCCGACACGAGCCAGAACAAAAGAAAACTCCCCAACCTGAGAAAGCCCAAGAGCTGTTGCCAGTGGAATAACATTCACATAGCCGAACAACCGGCTAAGTGAACCAAATATTATTCCCTTGCCAAGCATGATGATGGTAACCAAAAATAATATAGTTTTGTAATGGGAGATCAAATACTGCGGATCAAAAAGCATTCCTACGGATGTGAAAAAAAGGACACTAAAAATATCTCTTAAAGGAATAATATCACTTAAGGCCTGGTATCCATAGTCAGATTCACTTAAAAGCATGCCTGTAACAAACGCCCCAAAAGCGAAAGATAATCCAAATAGATAGGTTCCATAACCAATTCCCAGTCCCATTGCGGTGATAGCGACAATGAATAGCTCCCGTGAGTTCCAATTGGCAATATACTTCAATACTTTTGGTAGCAAACGTGTGCCGATAAAAACAATGGCAATGAGAAAACAGACCGCCTTAACAGCAGCCATCCCCAGTATGGGGAGCCCTGCCTTGGGATTGCTCAGTTGAGGCAAAATAATCATCATTGGAACAATGGCCAGATCCTGAACAATCAACATTCCAATCATAACTCGACTGGATAAAGTACCAATACGCCCCTGTGTCTGGAGTGTTTTAAGCAGAACCATAGTACTTGATAAGGAGATTAATGCACCAAACCATATTGAATTCATCCATGACCAGCCTAAAAATTTGCCGATCCCAAAACCAAATACAATGGTTAAAACAATCTGTATCGGTGTACCAATAAGGGCAATCTTCTTTACTGGTTTTAATTCTTTAAATGAAAACTCCAGACCCAAAGAAAATAAAAGCAGTGCCACGCCGATTTCAGCCAGCATCTCGATTTCGTGAACACCAGAAACAGTGACACCACCGGTATATGGACCCACAGCTACGCCAGCGAGTATGTATCCAAGTATTAACGGTTGCTTTAATCGCTGTGCGATCAGACCGCCTGCAAAAGCAGCGATCATGATAATAATAATATCGCCTGCAATCCCCATAATCTTTCTACCTTAATTAATGAATACTTTTCCAACCATATACACAGATCACTGTTTGCTCAACAATGGAATTCAGAGGCTGCCGGACAAATAACGGATCATATAATTTTTACAATTTAGCGCTAACCTTTATTTAAAACAAAAAGACGGGTGGCCCCTTTTGCAACCAGCTGTTTCTTTTCATTCACTATTTTTCCGGACATATAAACTAAGCTACTTCCTTTGTGCACTATTTGAGCAATAACGCTTACCTTCTCACCAACATACGCTTTACCGATAAAATCAATTTCCATACCAGTGGTAAGGGCTGAAACTCCATCTCCCGGATGATTGGCTAATATACCAAGAACGTCACATAACATAGCAGCCCGCATGCTGCCATGAAGAATACCAAGTGGATCAGCCATTTCTGGTCTAACTTTAAATTCGCACTCCATTATATTGTCATTAATAAAAATTAATTTTGGATTAAGCCATTTTGTCACCGGATTCATGATATTGCTTTCAACCGATGACAAATATTTTCCTTCAAGTTCTTTTAGTTCAAGTATGTTCATGTCAGTTTTTATCCTTAGTTGTATAACGCAAATATCTGAAGTTTATCCATATATAATTTTGATATTTACCAACAGCGCAATCCTAAAGCAAGCGCATATTACAAGTGCGTTGAAAATCACTTTGAAACACTGGAATAAGCGTGGGACTATATGCATACATACCGCCTGGGTTTTTGGTGCACCTACGTCATGATAATAATCTATAAATACCTGAATTTACAATGAGCTATCCTAAAAATCAGCCAGAATTCGATCTTTTTCTAAATTTCTCAATATATTTTCCTCAAGCTGTTTTAAACTCTTAAATTTTTCTTGCCTTAACTTCCTCCACACTGATACAGATATAATATATTTTATCTGTATCAGTGTGGAGGAAGTCTTTCGGATTATGATGGAATTAACAAAGGCTGCTCAAAGCAATCAAAATGATCAAAATAGATTTAAAACTTTTTGCCACCCTATCCAGATATCTTCCGGAGAATGCCGATGCTTATGAAGTCGATGAAAACAAAACCGTGGAAGAATTAATCCTGGATATAGGCCTTCCCTCTGGACTCGTGAAATTGATATTTATCAATGGCAAACAACAAAAGGAGAGCTACCTTTTAAAGGCAGATGACAGGGTTGGACTTTTCCCACCCGTCGGGGGCGGATAAAAAAATGGCACCTTCAAAATTGCACCATCGGTATGACAGAAACTTTGATACGCTATCCCATGAAGATCAAAAAAAACTTTGCAACTTCCGGGTCATGGTTCTGGGCCTGGGCGGTCTGGGAGGCAGTGTCTGCGAAATGCTGGCAAGAACCGGGGTCGGGCATTTAATAGTCGTAGATGGTGACTCATTTGAAGCCAGCAATTTAAATCGTCAACTGCTGAGCCAGGAGCACCTGCTTGGCAAATCAAAAGCCCATTCAGCCAGGGATAGGATACATGCCATCAATTCCGATATCATGGTAACCCCCCTTGAAAAAAAACTTACTCAGAAACCAGGTAAATCCAATCTGTATGAGAACATCAAAAATATAGACCTCGTTGTGGACTGTCTTGATTCCATTCAAACACGATTCAAATTGCAAGATGCTGCAGAAAAGGCCTCAGTTCCAATTGTCTCGGGAGCCATTGCCGGGGTCACAGGCCAGGTGACAACCATCTTCCCCAAAGACAAAGGTTATGAGTTGATTTATGGTTCAAGAGATCAAGTGCCATCACAAGGGATAGAAACCAAAACCGGTAATATCTCCTATTGCGCTCTGTTGGTGGCTGCGATTCAATCTTCTGAGTGCATCAAGGTACTCTTAAATCGCGGAGATATTCTAAGAAATAAATTATTGATTGCAGAATTGTGGTCCAACACCTTTGATATTATGGAACTTGCCTGAACCTAATTTCGAAAACTATTCGGGTTGATTTTTTTTATTTTTGAACCCAAGCAGTACCCGGTATGGCCCCGGGGTCCCAGGCGGCACAAATGCAACCCGGTCATTATCCTGAATAATGGTATCAAAAGGCGCTGCTTTCCCATTAATAAAAACCACCTCGACATCTTCTAACTCCAATTGCACTTGATGAATCAACTCTACTGCTGAGATACCTGAACCTATCTCCATTTGAACATTGCTGTATTCAATATTTTTTTTGCCCAATTTTTTCTGCAGAAACGAGAATGCATTAAAGGTTATGGTTAGCATAACAGACGTTGCTTACTCCTGAATAATTAAAACATCATAAGGGCAAAAATATCTGCCCTTATGATGGCGATATTACTAAAATCAAATTAAAACTTCAGCGTTTTTGATAATTCATCGGTTGTAAAATCCCATGTCGTGTTATGGGGCGGGAATGATTCCTGGAACATTTCCGGCAGCTGATCATCAACCTTAGTGAATCCCGCTCTTTTATTAAATTCCAGCTCATCATTCAGAATGGATTTTCCAAGCTCTAAAATATCATCTGGAGTAATGGAAAGGCCGTATTGAGCGTTGATCATTTTTGCAACAGTAGGAAGCCCGTCATCATTGTCGAGAACCGCAAAGGCGATAAAAAGACAAAGACCAGCCGCGTCAATAGCAGCAGTCGCGATCTGGAGCCCCTGGGACAATTCTATATTGTTTTCTTTTTTAAGCGGGTCTATGGTTCCGCCCACCCCAAGGATATTTGCTGTCACACCATACCCTGCGGTGTGATCCGCACCCATGGGGGTTGTAGCATAGGTTACGCCCACCCCTTTACAGGATCTTGGATCATACGCTGGAAATGCCTGCTTTTTAACCACAGGCACCCTGTCAACACCCAGAGCGTCCCCGGTAAAAAGAGCACCATTGCCTATAATCTTACCTTCAGGAGCAGCCACTCCAACTTTAGATAAAAGATCAATTGCAGCTTTACCATCTCCCCAAGGGATCATGCCGCCTTCCATGGCCACCCCAATCGTAACACCCATTTCAATGGTATCCAGACCAAAGTCATCGCACAGCCTGTCCAGCATGGCGATATCATCCAGCTCCTTAATCATGCTATGGGCTCCAAATGCCCAGATGGTTTCATATTCAAACCCTGTGGTGAGATATTTACCTTCTTTGTCATGGTAAACATTTGAACATTTAATTACACATCCCGGGTGACAGCCCTCGGATGGGACTCCCCCTCTTTTTTCAGCATTATCTGCAAGGGTCTCACCACTGATCGCCTGGGCATGCTCAAACCGGCCAGATCTAAAATTTTTTGTTGGAAAAGCTCCGGCTTCATTAACGAGATTTACCAGAACAGCCGTTCCATATGCCGGCAGACCTTCTCCTGTAACAGGATGATTTCTCAGCATTTCCACCCATCTTTTGTTGGCAGCCTTAAAGGCATCCGGATCTTTGATCTCCACCCTGGCAGCACCTTTATCATTAACCACAATTGCCTTGATTTTTTTTGTACCCATGACAGCACCCAAGCCACCCCTGCCGTGAGCACGCCCTGGTCGTCCATTCGTATCTGCCTGTTGGATACTGGCTCCCTTCAAATATTGTTCTCCAGCCTGACCAATGCTTAATACACCGACATTTTTTCCATACTTCTTCCACATGGCTTCCATGACTGCATAATTGCCTTTTCCAACAAGGTCATCTGCCGGGAGAATTTCTACCCCGTCCTTATTGATGACAATCATGGAATATTCATCTGAGTCCGGCCGACCTTCAAGAACAATGGCTGTGATCCCGAGCCTTGCCAGCTTTTGCGATACCAGGCCCCCGGCATTACTCTCTTTAATGCCACCGGTTAACGGTGATTTGGCCCCTGCTGACAATCGTCCGGAGTCTGCCGCCGGCGATCCGGAAAGTATTCCAGGAGCGAGAATAAGTTTATTGAGCTTTCCAAGTGGGTGACAGGTCGCTGGCACTTCATCCAGGATCATTTTGGATGTGAGCGCCCGCCCGCCAAGGCCTGCATACATTTCCGGGACATCCTCAAAACCAAAGGATTTCTCTTTCGTGTTGACTCTTAATAATTTCCCCATGTTTTCCCTCCTCGACTATTCCATCAAATAAAAGATAAATAAATTTGGCAGATAAACGTAGTAAATAAAATAAAAGAGATTCAGTAGGTGTATAATTTTTATGCCATGAATCTGTTTTCAAGTCCAGTCCAAATAAAAGGAAGCTGTCTATTCTAAACGTTTATTTTGGAAATTTTATGGATTTAATATATATTGGCTCTTTACTGAACGCCACTTGAGATGGCCTCCTGAGCATGGTTGTTTTTTAACCCAAAGAACTCTTAAAAATATATTCAATGGAACCTGAGAATTGACCCCCAT
The DNA here is from genome assembly GCA_033852015.1 of Desulfobacula sp. Lineage (GTDB taxonomy): Bacteria > Desulfobacterota > Desulfobacteria > Desulfobacterales > Desulfobacteraceae > Desulfobacula. The sequence goes on along the minus strand of JAWSVH010000059.1, from coordinate 33,799 downwards.
CATAGAACGGGATAATTACAATTGTAATTATCCCGCCGGATGTCTCAATTGTATAGTGATAAACAGATTGTTCTCGATTTTTGAAATCAGCATATAGTTCCTTAATTTTCGCAACGGATTCTAAGCTGTGAAGTTCGGTTAGATTTCGCCCTACCAAATTTTCTTGCTTCAAACCTGCTTTGAAAAATTTTTTAGCTTTTTCATTAACATATATGACTGTCATATGTTTGTCAGCAACGACCATGCCGACCTCAGCGCCACCCATAACTTTTTCCAAATCAACCAAAATATTTTCCTCTCAAGATTAAGGGTTCCAAAATTATCAAAAAAATTTTAATTGCCAGCAAACATATTCAGGGCACCCATTTTTTAAAGAGCTTATCTCAGACTTAACATATTGTATATAATTTCATTATAGCAATTGAATTTGTATCTCTTTTTCTTACACATAATTTCTAAGTTGTTTCAGGTCCTCATATTCGCCTGCAAAACATAAAGGTGAAGCTGAAAAAAGTTTAAAGTATAAGTATCAATAAAAATATATTCTTTTGAAAAACACGAATGGGTTTGCTACAACGAATCATTCTATAATTCTATAAGGAGATCTTTTATGTCAAAGGATAATCACAAAACTCTTGTTCTTTTAGGAAGCCCGAGAAAAAATGGTAATAGTTCCATTATCGCAAGCCAGATCGCTGCAGGTGCCGAGTCTGCCGGAGCACAAGTCGAATCCGTTTTTATTCAGGGTATGGATATAAAAGCCTGTCAAGCCTGTTGGTCCTGTCAAAAGCCAGACAGTAAAGGCTGTGTCATAAAAGATGATATGCAAAAGATATTTCCCATGCTGATAGAAGCGGATTCCTGGGTGATTGCAACGCCTGTTCATTGGTTTAATATGTCCACTCAAACCAAGCTTTGGTTAGATCGGTGTTTTGCCCTATCCAAATATGGAGATAACCCATTCAACAAAAAAATAGCCGTGGCCATCGCTTATGGTGATGTAGATCCATTCGCATCAGGGGCGGTAAATGCGATTCGAAGTTTCCAGGACTCTTTTAAATATGTCGGTGCAGACATGGTCGGTGTGGTTTATGGCAGTGCCCTTGAAAAAGGAGATATGGAAAAAAATGATGCGGTATTGAGTGCGGCTAAAAAATTGGGCAAACGACTTGTTCGGTAGCGCTTGGGTGTGAGTTTTTAAATTTCTACCGTTTCAACTTTCACCCGGGCTATTCCCTGGCGGTAAAAACCTAGTTTTTTTGCGGCACCAGCACTCAGATCTATTATTCGGTTGCCGGAAAAAGGACCTCGATCATTGACCCTAAGTATCATAGAGCGGTTATTCGCAAGGTTTGTTACCTTTACATGAATTGGCAGGGGCAGGTGCTTGTGTGCAGCCGTTGGTTTTTCCGGGTCAAATGCTTCACCATTCGCCGTCATATGCCCATCTTTTTGACGTAAAGTTTCATTACCATACCATGAGGCTGTTCCCACTTCTTTATAGGTCGCAGCCGTTGCCACAGACATGGGCACATAGCGTTTGCCTTTTACCACATAAGGAGAGTTTTTTACCCTGCCCTGCCTAACGGCTTCCTTTGGAGACAAACCATCGATACTCTCAATGTCTGATGTCATTGGCCATTCTAATGGTGCAGAAATTACATTAAATGTAAATGCACCAATTTTATAAGACATTTTTAATGTCCCAACGCCTAATTTTGTGACAAACTTAGCGGTATCATAGGTCGCACTGACCGTTTTCTTTGTGATGTTATACGTCGTATTCAAGGTGGAGCATGAAATTATAAATATTCCCCAAAAAGCACAAAAAATTAATTTTTTAAAATTTGTCACTGTAAACATGGGGATCTCTCCTTTTATACATTAAATCTGAAATGAAGCACGTCTCCGTCCAAAACTGTATATTCTTTACCTTCAAGTCTGATTTTACCGGCTTCTTTTAATTTTTGTTCGGATTTGTACTTAAAAAGATCCGTACAGTGATATGATTCTGCCCGGATAAAACCGCGCTCAAAATCAGTATGGATTATTCCTGCAGCTTGTGGAGCCTTACACCCGGTAGGAAATGTCCAGGCACGAACCTCTTGTTCTCCCGCTGTAAAATAGGTGTTTAATCCTAACATATCGTACCCCTTACGTATCAGCTGATCAAGACCGGATTCTTCTAACCCCGCGGCTTCAAGAAATTCACTTTTTTCCTCTTCTGAGTCCAGATCAGCAATCTCTGATTCGAGTTTTCCACAGATGACAACAACCTGGGAGTCATCTTTTTTAGCAAGTTCTTTTACCTTTAATACATATTCATTGTCTGAATCAACCCCATCCTCATTTACATTACAGCAATAAAGCTGTTCTTTCATTGTTATGAGATGAAGATCAGCGATTATCTCTTTTTCGAGATTATCAAGTTCCACACTTCGTGCAGGCTTTCCATCTTCAAGAACCTTTAAAACCCTTTTTAAAATCGGATCAGCAGCGTTTGCCTTTCCTGATATTTTGTTATCATGGGATTTTTTTTGTTTTTCAAGATTGTCCAATCTTTTCTGGACCGTTTCAAGGTCAGCCAATGCAAGCTCAATTCCAATTATTTCTATGTCGCTTGCAGGATCCACAACACCATTTACATGAACGATATCATCATCATCAAAACAGCGGACAACATGAATAATCGCACCCACCTGCCGGATATGACCTAAAAATTTATTTCCAAGCCCTTCTCCTTTGGATGCACCTTTTACAAGACCTGCTATATCAACAAACTCAACAACCGCTGGAATCAATTTTTGAGGAACAATAAATTCTGTAATCTGGTCGAGACGTTCGTCTGGTACTCCCACAATACCCACATTGGGTTCTATTGTGCAGAACGGATAGTTTGCAGCTTCCGCAGGTGCTGATGTTAGCGCTGAAAATATAGTCGATTTACCAACATTGGGGAGTCCAACAATTCCACAATTTAATTGCATTACAGTATCCTTTTTCCTTAAAAATATAAATTCCCAGCGTTAACTTTCGGTGGGGTATATTATTTGTTAACAAGAACAGGCGTTATACTATAATATATGAGAATTTCAACAAATATTATTAGTTTGGAACTTTTTTATCCAAGCCACATGGTTTAAGTATTAAAAATATAATCCGATAGTATTAGAAAGTTTCAAAAAATTAAAAGGAGAATGCTATGAGTTCCATACAGACAAATTTATCTTTCACGTCAGGTATTAAGCATAGCTCACTACAGTCCTCGGGTAAGATCATAAACAAAAAGAGTCAATCAAATTATTCTGTTAATAGTGAAATCATACAATTTGGTTTTCAAATCAAAACTAAGACAACGCTGAGTTTAAGTGATCAAAATGCTATTTTTCATTTTAATCACTTAAACAAAGAAGATAAATCCTCTTTGTTTTATAATGATACCCCCATTTCTGAACTTTCTGTTGAAAAAGCAACCGAACTTATCAGTGAAGATGGTTATTTTGGTATCAATAAAACATCTCAACGCATTAGTGATTTTGTGATAAATGGTGCCGGAGATGATATTGATCGGCTAAGGGCCGGGCGAGAAGGTATCTTAAAGGGTTTTGCTGAAGCTGAAAAAGCATGGGGTGGGAAACTGCCAGACATCTCCTATGAAACGCTGGCAAAAAGCCTTGACGTTATTGATAAAAAGTTACAGGAACATGGTGAATCCGTTATCGATCTTGTTTCATAAAAAATGCCCCGCTCTCTTCTTTTCTTTTCTTGCTATTAAGCTTTGCAAATTAAAACACAAACATGGTAATGTGAGCTGTTTTTAATTAAACAGGCTTTAAATTGGGCCAAAGAAATGCCCTCCTCCCGAAGATACGACCAGCCACGGGAACAAACGTTCAAAAGGTATAAATTCAACCTGTAAAATTCAGAAAAATACATAAAATAAAAGGAATATGAAATATGAAAATCTGTTTTCCAGTGGAATCAGACAATGGTGCCGACAGTGAAATTTTTGGTCATTTTGGATCGGCCCCTTTTTTTATAGTGTACGACACCCAAGACAAGACCACTACAACTATAAACAACCAGGACCTGGGACACATTCATGGCCAGTGTAACCCCATGAAAGCCTTAAACGGTAAAATGGTTGATGCAATTATAGTTGGTGGAATTGGTGGGGGTGCCATTACAGGATTAAATAAAATGGGGATTAGTGTATATAAAGCATCGCCGGGGAGTATTCCAGAGAATATCCAGCTACTTGAGACCGATGCACTATTGGAAATGACAATGGCCCACACGTGCGGTGGTCATCTTGGTGGTTGTGCACATTAAAAAATCTATCCCGGGGTTTTAACAGCCCCGGGTTAAACCTTTATTTTCTTCTGACCCAGCGATCCAAAAAAGACCGATGCCAAGCAGCCAGATCGTTCTTTAGCCACCGGAATCGTATATAAAAGTAGCACTATACACAGGACTAACTAAAAAATAATAAATTTTTGCATAAATCATTTTAAGGATGGCCTGGTGATTGAAATTACCGTAACAAAAAAAGCCAAAACTGAACTTCTAAAGGTACTCAAAAAGGTTAATAACAAATCTATCCGATTGATTAATCAAGGCTTTGGTTGAATTGCTTTCAGAATAGGAATGGTTCTGGATGAACCAGGAAAAGAAGATAAAATCGTTCACTTTGGAGGCATTGATTTTTTCTATGACCCAAATGAAAAAGAGTTATTTAATCAAACAACAATAGATTATAAAGACTCATGGTATGGTGAAGGTTTTGTGGTCTGCTCTCCTACTTCTGAACCAATATAGGCCACAAGTTACCAGCCAAAGATAAATTATTTGAATACTATAATATCTTCAAGACGAACAACACCATCTTTATCCCGTATCATCAGGTTCAGGTACCCGACAAAACAAATTGTCTTTATCGTCGATTAAGGCCAAGATAATTCCCTTGGCTTTTACGAATGAGTAAATACAAATGTCTTTTTTATCAAGAAAAGCAAAACAGAATATTGAAACCATATAAATCAAAATTAATTTAAATCTTTGTATTCAATGATGAAGTGTTGTAATAAAAACAAACCATTTGCGCGAATTAATGAGAATACATAAATCCAAGTAAAAGGATTTTTAATATTATTTTTAGTGTACTTATCAATGCCTCTTGAGAGGAAAAGATTAATGGTTCTACAAAAGAATATTCGTCCTAAAAAGCGAGAAACTCACGATATTAAAACCTACAAAGATCTCGCCTGGCTAACAGGTTTCGGAATTTGCTATTATATCAGTATTAGAATCGGTCTTTTGTTTGTAATCCAGCCTGAAGGAATTTCTGTCATCTGGCCTGCAAGTGGTGTTGCACTCTCTGCTCTAATTTTAATGAAAAGACATAAATGGATACTTTTCATTATTTTTACGATTAATACGATTGGTAATTTCACAAGCGGAAACACTCTTTTAGTTAGTCTTAGCTTTGGCATTACCAATGCGATGGAAGCCGCATTGGCAGTTTACCTGCTTTATTTCTTTGTTGGAAAAAAAATTGACTTTTCACAAGTAAAAAGTGTCCTTAGCCTTTTTGGTGCAACAGTTTTTGCCAATGGTGTCACCGCTTGTTTTGGTGCCTTTGTTTCATCGCTTTTTTTAAAAGCACCTTTTTTTCATACCTGGTTATCCTGGCTTCTTTCTGATGGATTTGGAATTATTTTGATGACCCCTTTAATTGTCTGCTGGATGACATATCCAAACAAAAAACGAACAATATCTTCTTTTAGAGTTATTGAGTCCACACTCCTTAATTTAACATTATTGAGTATTAGCTGGTTTGTTCTAAGCCGACCCGCTATAAATGGTGACCAGGCATACTACAGCAATATTATTCTCCCCTTTCTTATTTGGGCAGCATTTCGTTTTCGCCAACGCGGAACCGCAAGCCTGCTTTTTCTCTACACGTTGTTTTTATTAAGTTATATGATCTATGATAACAAACTTCTAAGCTTTTACAGCCCATCCGTAAAAATACAAATTTTTTCGATCCAAATTTATTTTTTAATTATAACGCTCTCGGGATTAATACTTGCTGCTGTTGTTTCTGAACGACAGAAAGCTGAAAAAAACATGCGTAAAAGAGAAGCACGATATAGGATGATCCTCCAATCAGCCATGGATGGTTTCTGGCTTGCAGATACTAAAGGGAATTTTTTAGAAATCAATGATGCATACGCTCAAATGAGTGGTTATAAAATCAAAGAGCTTTTGACTATGAATGTTTCTGATATCGAGGCCATAGAAAACCATGAACAAATTATTAAGCGTATTCAAAGAGCTATACATGTTGGATTTGATCGATTCGAAACTGTTCACCGCAGAAAAGATAATAGCACGTTCGATGTGGAAATTAGCCTTCGTTATCTTTCCATTGATAAAGGCAGATTTGTTGCTTTTATAAAAGATATAACCGCACAAAAAAAAGATGAACATAACCTGCAACTTACAAAAAATCTTTTAAATGAATCACAGGAGTTGGGAAAAATTGGTGCTTGGGAATTTGATCCTGTTAGCAAAAAAACAATCTGGACTGATAATCAATACAAACTTTATGGTTATGAATCAGAGGAAATTGAAGATGAACATCTAAGTTTTATTAATCATATTGTCCATCCCGACGACAAAAAAACAATATTAGAAAAATTTAAAACCCTTTTCACCAATAAAAAGAATTTTTCATGTGACTTCAGGATAAAAAGAAAGGATGGGCAAGAACGTATTATGCGCGGTATTGTAGTACCTGAACTTAATAAAGCTGGTGAAATTAATCGCATCTACGGCTCCAATATAGATATTACCGAACACAAACGAACTGAAGAAGCCATAAAAAAAAGCGAAGAACTCTTTAAATTGATCACTGATCATACCAGTGCCCTTGTTTCCATCCATGATGCAGAAGCCAATTATATATTTGCAAGTCCTTCCCATGAGCAGCTTGGTTTTAAACCCAAAGACCTTATTGGAAAACCATATTTCACAATGATGGAAGAAAAAGATATCAAGCTGCTGGTAAAATATTTAGAAAAAACCCAAAAAGGTAAACTTGTAAAAGCCTCGCTAAATTACAGACTCAAAGACAAAAAAGGCGGGTTTCATTATTTCAGGGGTGCATTTGATGCGGTATTCAAATCAGATGGTTCACTTGAACGTATTATCTGTGTTGGAGAAGACATCACCCAATTACGTCGTGCTCAAGAAGAAAAAGTAACAGCGCTTACATTGGCTGGCGAATCGAAAAAACTTGCTTTAGTCGGCCAGATTGCAGGGAAAATGGCCCATGACTTTAACAATGTTTTAGGGGCAATCATGGGCAATACTGAGCTTGCATTGCTTGACTGCCCAGATGATAATACAAACCAAACACTTGAATTGATTCTGGAACAGACCATTCGCGGAAAAAATCTTACTAAAAATTTAGTGGCCTTTGCCAAAGACCAGGAGCCCAAACAAAAATTCTTCTCAATTGATGAAAAAATTGAACTTGTCCTGTCCCTGCTCAAAAAAGATATAGAAGGTATTAAAGTCACCCGGGAATATGATCAAAAAGTACCAGAACTTCTGGCAGATCCGGGAATGATGGAGCATGCTCTAGTCAATCTTCTACAAAATTCTATCCACGCCACAAGCCTTATTGAAAAACCCCAAATAATCGTTCGTACATATAAGCTGGATGAACTTATTTTTATACAGGTTGAAGATAACGGCTGCGGTATCCCCAATGAATTTATTGAAAATATTTATGACCCATCCTTTACCTTAAAAGGAAGCCGAGACAAAACAGGCTCATATCGCTCAAATATTAAAGGAACAGGCTATGGAATGGCAAATGTAAAAAAATATATCGAACAGCACAAGGGTACTATTAAAATACTTTCAGACTTAAATAAGGGCACAACAATTACGATAAGCCTGCCAATTACCCAAAAACAACTAACGAATAACGAAGTAATAGAAATTAAAAGCGAAGAAAATAGTTTTGAAAAATATATTCTGCTTGTTGAAGACGAGCAGGCCATTTCAGATGTTCAGTACAAAATACTGACACATGAGCCCTGCAACCATAAAGTGGATATAGCCAGCAGCGGACAGGCCGCAATAGACTTATTTAGCAGAAATAACTATGATTTTATAAGCTTGGATTATATCCTGCCCGGTCAGTTAAACGGTATGGATTTCTACCGTCATGTTCGAGAAAAAAACAAATTAATTCCAATACTCTTTATTTCCGGAAACCTTGAATTTTTAGAGTCAATTAAAGATTTAAAACAAAGAGATCCATTCATTGATCACCTGTCAAAACCCTGTAGAAACATAGACTACATCAACGGTATAAATAAATTAATTTTTAAAAATTAACCCCCCTTGATTTGAGAAAAAAAAAACTATAGTATGTTTTTCTTTAATGGCTGGTGATGAAGAAGAACATTTTTCATACACAAGCCTAAGACCATAATAAATTCAAAACCCTCATAAGGATTTTATGCGTACTCGCTTAATAATTATATTAATTGTTAGTTTTCTTTTTAATGGCTGCCTTCCCCTCTTTTTATATAATGATGCTGAAAACACAGCAAGAAAACATATGAAACAAGCAATTGCCCATGAAAACAATTCCCAATTTAATGCGGCAGTAAAAGAATATGCCATTGTAACAAAAAAATATCCTCAAACATCATATTACAAAAAAGCCATTTATAGATCAGCATTTGCAAATATTGATTCCCAAACCCCAAACTATGATGCTGCGCTTGCGTTGATTCAAACCTCTTTATCTCTATCATTAACCCATAGAGAAAAGCGGGCTATTGAGAGATATGAAACATTGCTGACCCATATTATTGGACAAATTAAGGATTCAAACGACCAGAAAAATGAATTAGAAGAATATAAGGAACAAATAAAAGGATTAAAGGAGAAACTTCAGAGAATGAAAGTAATAGATGTTCAGATGCATGAAAACAAAAGAAAACAGCGATAAGTTCTTAACATCCAAAACTTCATTGAATAACTTCAATTTCGACCCGACGGTTCATCATTCTTCCCCAGACCGAGTCGTTGGTTTCTATAGGATGAATACTCCCTAAACCCCTTACTTCAAATTGTTCTGAATTGGCACCCTTTCCCAGCAAAAAACTTTTGACAATATTTGCTCTGAATTCTGATAATTTTTCATTATATTTCTCATAGCCTTCAGAATCAGAATATCCTGTAATCTTAATCTTTGCCTCTGGATGGTAAGCAAGAATCTCTGAAAAGTTTTGTAAAACGACAAACCCTTTTTTAGAAAATTCATTGGAATCATACTTAAACTGAACAATAATCTTTTCTTTTGGCAAAGCAATTTGAGTATTTTTTTTTGTAACGATCAAAGCATCAGAGGATTGGGGCTTTTTTTCTGTCAAAGATTTTTGAGGATTATCCCCTGATGAAGGCTGAGGCGATGTTACTGGAGATTGCATATCCATTGTCAGGGCTTTTTTTGAATGATTTAACTTTTGTTTCAAAATATCGGAGGAATTGGTAGTCGGTGGGTTAGTCTCGGAAATTTTCATACTCATTGGTCGAACATTTTGTTTTAGCTCGGATATTACATTGGGGAAAAATAACCAAAGAACAAGAATACAACATGCGATCAATCCTATAATACCCAGTACTATATTCCAAAAAAAATTATTTTCGGGTACTTCATAAGGCGCCTGTTGAATGATCACCGGCCGGGGAGCTGGCACCGTTGCTTGATACGGTGGTCCTGGCCTATCTATCTCCATATGTTTCGTATATACGGGTATTTTAAGTTCCTTTGCGCACTCTTTTATAATACCAATACCGATGGTCTGATTTTCCTGAACATAACCTGATAATAATGCATGATCACAAATGATATTAATTCGCCGGGGAAATCCGCCAGAATATATAAATATTTGCTGAAGTGCTTCGAGCTCAAAAATATCTTTTTCAACGCCAGCTATTTTTAGTCTAAATTTTATATAATCAGTGGTTTCTCGAGGCGTAAGCGGGTCAATATTATAGTTTAAGGTTAGTCGTTGTCGAACCGCCCTATTTTGAACTTTATTTAAAATTTCATTGAACTCATTCTGGCCTACAAAAAAAATATTGATCAGTTTGGTATGGCTCTTTTCAATATTAGATAGTAACCGAATCTCTTCTAAAAGTTCCTGGGTCAATAACTGAGCTTCATCAATAATCAACAAAACTTTTTTCTTATCTTCATAGGCCTCAACTAAAAATTTTCGGAACTGTGTCAGGAATTTCCCTTTCGATGAAAATTCCTGCTCCATACCAAACTCATACGCAATATAATTTAAAAAATCCAACTTAGAGAGTGAAGGATCAGGTACCGACGCATAAATGATATCATCACCCAGACTTTCAATTAATGAATGAATTAAAGTTGTCTTTCCTGTACCCACATCCCCTGTTAGCAATAAGAACCCTTTGTTATCGAGGATACCATACTTGAGTGTGGCCAACGCTTCTTTATGTTTTTCTCCAAGCCACAAAAATTTAGGGTCTGAGCTGATCTGAAACGGTTTTGTATTAAATTTATAAAATGATGTATACATAAGCCTTAACTATAAATTATGAAGATATTCCATATCTTTAATCTGACTGTTTTTTGTTCCAATTACTACCACATCAATTTTACTATTTTCATTCTTTTTATAGTAAAGGCGTCCATTATATGCGAATAGTACTTCAAGACAAGTTGTTTTATGTTTCTTTCCGGAAAAAACTTTCCTTTTTATTGTAATCTGGTCTGGATTTTGATCCAGCATGAGAACGGTTTCTTCAGCTTTGATCTGCTGATCCTCATTTAAACTTAACAAACCCGAAATTGCTCTTCGGTTCATTTGTATATTTTTATAAAGGACATTAAACCTTTTTAAAACAAAATCAAACTCATTACGCTTATTTTTGGAGTTTTTACGCCGCTCATATTTTTCAATTTTAGATTTAAGCTGGGCGATTTCTTCTTCTTTTTTTTGTCTATGATCAGCATATGCCTCTAGCTGTTCTTCTAAAGATTCAATCTCATCAAATAATTCTTCTTCGTTAGCCTTTAATTTTTGCTTATCTTCCTGATATTTTCCATTCAACGATTTAATATTGGCAAATAAACCTTGTCGTTCTTTTTCAAGTTTTGCCAGAATCTGTTTAAGATTTTGTTCTTCTTCCTGGAGCCCGGCGATCATCATCTTTTTTAGTTTTCGTTCATGGGCAGATTTCAGACTGCCCATCTTATAAAATATGAGAAACACAAGCAGAGCTAAACTAAAACAAACAACCAAAATCAAATTGGCGATATTAGAACCATGGCTTAAATCAATTTGAACATTAACAGCCAGGCCCTGGTTTAAAATATCAAAATTTTGTTTTGCAATCTGTCCAAAATCATCATTACCCTCAAAATTATTTAAAAAAGCATCCGCGTTAATAAACGTCGGGTAAATAAATTTACCTTTTTTCGTTGTAACAGAAATCTTTAAATCAAGTCCGATATGCTGCAACATCCAATCTAATTCTAAAAAGGTATATATATTTTGAGATATCTGCTTTTCAATAGTTTCTCGACCTTCCAAAAGCCTTGTCGTATCACCAATGAAAATATTTTGAACCTTTTTGAAATAGCTGTCATTGGCGTATTGTTGAAAAACATTTAAAGTTAAAATATAAAAAATTGGTGTCAATAAAAAGCAAGCAAGCGCGATTTTTAAAGGAAAATATTTCATATATTCTATAGTCTACTCGATCTTTTTTCCAGCTGTTTTTTCAATTATCGATATAATCCAGTCACCCAGTGCTCTTTTGTTCACAGATTTAATCTGTTTTCTAATCAATCTCAAATCAAGTTCCGCCCGTGCCATTGTCTTGTGTCCTCCCGCAGATCCAAATATGGAGAAGGCTTCTTTTGCAGTATTACCGGCACCTTTTCTTAACCCATCATTTCTAAGCACAACAATTAATTTTTTCCCATAAACGCCAGAAATAACACTCCAGTTTACCCGTGCAAGTGTTAAAAAGAAGTCTGCAACGACAACCAACTCATCGGGCTTAGAAATGTCTCCAGCATGGTAAAATACACGGTTATTAAACACTTTTCTGTTTTTGATAGCCGCCCCTAAAAAATCCAGGTCTTCCTGGGTCAATGCCGCCTTTTCAACTTTTGTGACAATATTCATATCAGCAAACCGGTATAAATATTGAAACGCCCTGATATCTTTTAAGCTTGTCTGGCGAGTAAAATCAGAGGTGTCTGTTTTAATACCCAGCATCAGGGCTGCTGCGAGTTTAGAGGATGGTTTTATCTTTTTAGATTTAAGATATTCTGTCAAAATAGTTGAACATGCGCCGTAATCAGAACGGATATCTGCAAATTTAGCATCATCACAACTTAATGGATGGTGATCAACAATGACATCAAACTCAAAATTAGAAAATTTTTCATTATGATCCGGCTGGGAATCCACCACAATAAAAAAATCAAAGTCTTCTTTTTTTATCTGATCAAGAGCGACAAGCCCAGGCTCAGTATAGGTTATCATGGCAAGATTATCCGGTCGGCTGATCTTATTAAAATGTGCAATGGTCACTTCAGAAACCTTACGCCACAACAATCTTTTGATAACCATAGCGCTGGCGATAGCATCCGGGTCGGCATTGATCACCACAAGCACCTTTGAGCACCCATTTACCATGGCAAGTAACTGATTGAGTTTTTCCCGGTTACCCATTTGAAAGTTTCCTGTTATTACTACTAAAAAAAAGTGTCAGCGTAATAAAAGAGTATCCAATAATGGCAAGGATTGCAAGCGGACCATAAAACACCCCTAAAGGCGCCAAAACAATTGCTGTTAACCAGTGTACAAATATAACTGTCGGTGAATGCAATTTAATGGGAAAATCGTCAAACCTGCAAATAACAGACAACCCGCATAAGTTCCAACCATACAGAGAAGCAAACACATGCATATGCAAAAGCCATTTGGCTTCCAAGGGATCATATCCTTTAGACATCTGCATAAAAATGTAGGCAATCCCGGTAATCGCAGTAAAAATCAAGAACCCAATTCCTGAGGTTAAAAATAATTTTTGCTGAATCTGATCCGCATACTTTAAATAGAGCACAAAAACAGTAACCACAGCTATAAAAAGTGCAGCTGTCACAAAGATCTGGGGAATAAATCGCTCTATTAAAATAAAACCAAAAAAGATGACCACCCCGCAAGTGATTGTCCAAAAACAAATTTCCATTATAATTTTTACTGAACGTGGTCCCTGAACCTTATCCAGCATAGAAAAAGCCAAAGAAAGTGTAATCAAAGACAATGGAAAAGAAAACCCAAGGAAAAAAGTGTTTAATGTCAGCTTCTCCATGGTGACAAATTTTAAATATTCATTGTTTAAAATGACCAAAGAAGCCATCACTAACCCGATGGAGAGACACAATAAGGATGCCTGATGAAACTTTCTTGAAACCAACTCATCTTTTCTAAAAAACTGTAGAGGGATCAGAGAAAACTTTTGAATCCTGACTTTTTCCACAAGAAAAAACAGAATTCCAGAAATAAAAATAGTGACAGGATAAATTTTTAAGAAAGCAGACAATGCATAAACCAATGAACCAAAAAAGAACATCAGAACCGTTTTGGAGATATCCACCCGTTTTTGGGTATAGTACAAAAGAATAGTTCCCCCGGTGCACAAATTAAATAAAAAGATATGGAGCCGTTCAAGGCTATATTGTTCTGTTGGGAAGTGAATATGGACAAAGCCAAAAATAAGGGCTGTGATCATTAAAATCGAGAAGAGTGCTTTTAATTTGTTATTCATATCAAGTTTACCACGTATAAGTTGTGAATCATAAGAGCCATTATCTGCCGAGCATATCTTTTAAAGCAATAAATAATTGTTCATGTTGAAATTTAAACCCACTATTCAATAGTTTTTCTGGTATAACACGCGAACTGGTTAAAAGCGTCTCTTTTCCCATCTGCCCCCATAACAACCTGACTACAAATCGGGGCATCACAAAAAAAACTTTTTTAGAGAAAACTTTTGCCAGGGTCTGTGAAAATATTTTATTTGTAGCAGGATGCGGGGCAGTTAAATTAACTGGCCCTTCTATTTGCCGATGATTGATAATATGCAGAATACTGGCCAAAATATCATCCATACTAATCCAACTCATATATTGCCTACCATGAGACAACCTGACTCCCATACCAGTCTTAAACGGCACTTCCATCCGTTCTAAAGCCCCTCCCGCTGGAGTAAGTACCACCCCGATTCTGAGTTGAACCGTCCGAATACCCACCTTTTGTGCATCAAAGGACGCTTGTTCCCATAAATCACATACCGTTGATATAAAACAATCTCCCGGCGCTTGATTTTCAGTTAAAAGCGTATCATTTCTTTCTCCATAAAAGCCTATGGCAGAAGAAGAAATAAAAACCTCTGGTTTATGTTCAAGACGTTTAAGTTTCTCCACAAGCAGCAGCGTTGAAACAATTCTAGAATCGGCAATCTTTTTCTTTTGTTTTTGGGTCCACTTACCTCTTGAAATATCCACACCATTTAAATTAATGACAACATCGAAGGGACCTGCCTTTTCAAGATCAAGTATTCCTTCATATGGATCCCAAAACAACTCATCTTCTAAAAGATTTGCCTTCTTTCGAACCAATCGAACAACCGTATGACCACACGTTCTCAAATACGGGACCAATATACTTCCAATGGTTCCACTTGCGCCGGAAATTAAAATTCGTTTGTTTTGGGTTTCTTGTGGACAATGTTCCAGGTCGTACTTAAGAACACGGTGCCGGTATTCAAACATACGATCAAATTCTTTTTTAGCAAACGGATAAAACGGACGGGAAAACCAACCCAATGGCAACTTAAATTCAACCTGATCTTCCATATAACACGCACCATCCCCATCCGGAATGAACCGATGCGTATGAACCCATTTTGAGAAAGGTCCTTTTAGCTGGTGATCTTTAAACATGATGTTCTTTTCATATTCGATATGCTCCGCTTCCCAAAGCATCGGAATATTGAAAACTTTTAGCCGAAACCATACTTTGACCCCTTTATCAATCCCCTGCCCTATTCTTTTAATAAGCTTTAAAGGCGCCCACGGAGGGGTCAATCTGTCTATGGCACCGTTTTGCTCATGCCATTTAAAAGCCACATGAACCGGAACATTGATTTTAGTTTTTTTTCTATATAAATTATAAGCCATGGATTCATCTATAAATTAAATGATTTATTGATTTTAAGCGTCTTATACTATAATAATAATGGGCAACTTAAAACCCTTTTTATCAACAATTTTAAAACGTGGTTTTTAAGGCACACTCTTTGCAACCCCTTGCTGGTATTGGCAAGTATTGGAGCTTGGAAACGTGAGTATTATGTTATTAATGATCAAGATATAATGATAGAGGAAAGTTAACACATGGGAAAATATGAATGCGTATGTAGTTATGTATATGACCCGGCAATTGGTGATCCTGACAATGGTGTTCAACCGGGAACCGGCTTTAAAGATCTGCCGGAAGACTGGGTCTGCCCGGTTTGTGGTGCAACCCAGGATAATTTTGAGCAAATTTAAATATTAAGGAGAGATTCACACATGTATAAACCCATTGAAATTGCAGATGGGATATATTCTGTTGGATGCAGAGACTGGGATATCAGGGATTTTCACGGCTATTCTACATACGAGGGTACCACCTACAATGCATTTTTGGTGCTTGGTGAAAAAAATATCCTCATCGATACCGTAAAAGAAAAATTCTGTGATGAGCTGCTTTCCAATATCAGTAAAATTATTGATCCAAAAAAAATTGATATCGTCATCAGTAACCACACAGAGATGGACCATTCGGGCGGAATACCTAAATTAATGCATAAAATTGGAAAAGACAAACCAATTTATTGCTCAAAAATGGGCGCCAAGAATTTAAAAAGCCATTTTAACCAGGATTTTAATTTTAAAGTTGTGGGCAGTGGAGATGAACTCAAAGTTGGAAACAAAACCTTCTCATTTCTTGAGACAAGAATGCTTCATTGGCCCGACAGTATGTTTACATACCTTGTAGAAGATGAAATTTTATTTTCCTCTGATGCTTTTGGTCAGCACTATGCCGGTGATAAATTCTTTGATGATGAAATCGGAGATGAAATCATCCCCCATGCCAGAAAATACTATGCCAATATCCTTCTTCATTTCTCTCCCAGAGTTCAAGCTCTGTTAAAAGATGTGGAAAAAATGGGATTAACATTCAAAATGATCTGTCCGGACCATGGCATCATCTGGAGAGACAATCCCTCCAAGATACTAGAATGCTACGATCACTGGTCCAAACAAGAACCCACCAAAAAAGTGGTGGTGATCTTTGATTCCATGTGGGATAGTACCACAAAAATGGCACGATCTATTACCAGCGGAGTCGAATCCGAAGAACTCAATGTCAGACTGATGAACACCAGAAAATGGCATCGAAGTGATATTATGACAGAAATCATTGAGGCCGGTGCCATTGTTGTGGGTTCTCCAACACTGAATAATAACATTTTCCCAGTCATTGCAGATGTCATGACATATATTAAAGGCCTTAGACCCCAAAATAAAATTGCGGCAGCTTTTGGCTCTTATGGCTGGAGTGGTGAAGCTGTTAAAATTTTGAACAAAGAATTTTCTGAAATGAAACTGGATATTATTGACGAGGGCGTAAAAGTTCAATATGTTCCTGATGAAGCGGATCTGAACCGATGTTTTGATCTGGGTGTAAAAATTGCTAAAACACTAAAAAAAAGATTATCATAACTAAAATAACCGATAATCCGGAGGAAAAAATGCCAAACGATTTTAATGCAAACGATGTTTTTGAAATGGCTATAAAAATTGAACAAAATGGTGCTATCTTTTATCGAAATGCTGCTCAAACAGTTGATGCAGCAAAACATAAAGATTTTTTACTTGAACTTGCAGATATGGAAGATGCTCATGAAAAAACTTTTGCCAGCATGCTCAGCGACTTAAGTACTTCAGAGAGTTTTTCCAATACGTTTGACCCTGAAGATGAAAATCTGCTCTATATTAAAGCCCTTGCCGACACACGGGTCTTCTTTGAAAAAGATAAGCCTGACAACAGCCTTAAAGGTATTTTGAGCAGTGCTATCCAAGCAGAAAAAGACTCCATTACATTTTACCTTGGAATGAAAGAAATGATTTCTGAAAAACAGGGTCAAACAAAGATCGATTATATTATCAAAGAAGAGATGAAACATATTCGACTGCTTGCCGGAAAATTAACAGAATTTTATTAGAAATAGCTTAAACAAAAAATCCGTTGCTTTGATGACCAAAGCAACGGATTTTTTTTATTTATTTGCGTAAGCGGACTTTACGCTTTCCAAAGACCGTGCAGATTGCAATATTCTCTTGCAACTACTTTTTGAGCATCGGTTTTAAATGTAGCTTCGGGCGAACTGTCCGGCGTCAGCATCTGGCGCTGAATAAACATACCATCCTCAGAAGTGAGCTCTACCCATTGGATATAATGATCATTACCCATTGGGTGGGCAACACTACCTACTTTAACCAGATAGCCACCGTCAATTTTTTCTATCACAGGAACATGCTTTTCAAGGGCTGCATCTACCGTATTCTCAACCAATCGATCCATTGCGTCACCACAACACATCACCGGTGGTTTTTCGCCAACAAGGACCTGTACAATATTCCCACATTTACCACATTTATAAATACCGAGTTGTTCAGCCATTTCATTCTCCTTTTAATATTTTTCACATTATTGCCAATACAATAAAAAAAACAGATATTTAAAAAATTGAATAAGATCTAAAAATCTATATAGAATATTTAAACTGAATTATCCAGAAAAATCTCATAAGACTTGCCCACCAAAGATTTATGAACAATTTTATTAGCCAATGAAGCTTCGCCAGCAGAAGCATGTTTAAAAATGGAAGCCATCTGATAGTAAATTTCATTTTGAGATTTTACTGCGAAATAAGAATGCGAAACCTTTTCAATTCTTTTTTTCTTTCTTTTAATAAGCTTAGCCATTTTTGATCCTCCTGATCTAAAGGTCAATCCTTTAACTAATCATGATGTTAGCAAACATCATACCAATGGGCTTTAACACAGCAAATAGAATAGTAACGTATTGTTTTTTAATGAAATATCGTAAAAATTTTGAATTTACATACAATATGAACAAACAAGCCAAGACACTTGTGTCTCAGAAACCGTGTCGATGATTCAGAATTAATAATACAAGAATGTACCAGCCGAAAAAAAGATGAAAAATAAATGAAAGTACGATTTGTGAACGCGATATTTCTACTTACAAAATTTAAAATAATTTTTCAAGAACTTATTTTAATAAAAAAAATATTTCATTAAAATTACCTTAGTAATTATATCTTTTTTTGATTTTTTCCTAAAAAAGATTTAAAACAATAGTTGAGTTTGTAAATAATAGAATGGAGATATCGGATATGTCAAAAACAAGCTATTGGGCTGATAGTTATGTTCAAAAAAGAACCACCGCACCAAAGGCTTTAGAAAACATACATCGTGGCCAACGTGTATTCATAGGATCTTCCTGCGGCGAACCTCAACACCTGGTTAAAGAATTATCCAATGCCAGTATCCGGTTCACAGACCTTGAAATCGTGAGGTTATTGAGTATTGAAAGCGGTCCTTTAACCTTAATAGCGAACCAACCACATTCCCAGCGATTTAATATTCGCTCTTTTTATCTGGGGTCATCTTCTCTAAAAATGATGCGTCAGAACAAACGATCCACCACTCCAATAAATTTATCCCAGATCCCTCATCTATTTAAATCTAGAATGATGCCAATTAATGCCGCTTTAATACAGGCATCCCCACCGGATGATTTTGGATGGATGAGCTTAGGTGTCTCTGTGGATATAACACTTTCTGCCTGTGAATCCGCCGATATTGTTATCTGTCAGGTCAATCCCAATATGCCTCGAGTTTTGGGCACAAGTTTTATCCATGTCAACGATGTGGACCACATTGTTGAACATAAAGAAGCGTTGTTGACTATCCAGCCACTGCCCGAACATGAGGCCGCTAACAATATCGCCAAACACATATCCCGGCTAATAGAAGATGGATCAACCATACAAGCCGGGTTAGGTGTAACCAATGAAGCCAATATGCTCTGCTTGTCAGAAAAAAATGATATCGGGGTTCACTCTCAATATCTGTCCGATGGAATGATGCGACTTTTTTCAATGGGAGTTATCAACAATAAGAAAAAAGGGTTTAATAATGGAAAAATAGTAGCAGGGAGCGCCGTGGGCTCAGAAATTCTTTACGAATTTATAGATGACAATCCATCCATTGAGTTTCATCCTTCAGATTACGTTAACAATCCATCCATCATTGCGCGACATAATAAAATGGTTTCAATGAATACTGCTATTGCCATGGATCTTACCGGTCAAGCCGCTGCAGATGCCCTACCCTTTAATAATTACACCGGAATTAATGGACTGGTTGATTTCACAAGAGGTGCCGCTATGTCCAAGGGTGGAAAATCAATTTTAATGATGACCGCCACCTCCGACCATGGTAAAAAAAGCCGAATTGTCCCCACTTTATCCGACATTGCTGTGGTCGTCCCCAGAGGAGATGTCCATTATGTAGCAACGGAATACGGTGTGGTAAATTTGTTTGGCAAAACCCTTCAGGAAAGGGCAATGGCACTTATCAGCATTGCCCACCCGGATTTTAGAGATGAACTGTTTTCCAAAGCAAAAAAGTTAAGTCTTATCGACAAAGAACGAAAATTCAAACAAGCCATTAAAGGCGTTTATCCTTTAAAACATGAAGAGATTGTCATCATCAATGGAATCCAGATCATGTTCAGACCTGCTAGACCTATTGATGAAAGAAGCGTACAAGAACACTATTATACAATGAACAAAGGAGATATTGTCTCACGGTTTTTTCATGAGAAAAAAAGTTTTGTTCATGAACAAGTGGAAACAACTTATGAAATCGACTATATCAATGATTTGACCATTGTTGCCACTATCGGTGAAATGGGTTTTGAAAAAATTATTGCCGTGGGTGAGTATTTTAAAAACCCCGTTATTAATATGGCAGAGATTGCCTTTTCAGTCTCTGAAGAATATCAAGGAATGGGTATTGCCAAAATCCTGCAGGATAAGCTGGAAAGAGCTGCCAGACAAAACGGTATTAAAGGTCTTGTCGCCTATACTTCCAAAACAAACAAAGGAATGAAAAAACTATTCAACAAACTGCCATATGAAATCAAATCAGAGATTGATGAAGATATGCTTGTTTTAAGCTGTGAGTTTCCCAAATAACTCTTATTTTTTTAGCAAAAGAGCCACTGATTCAATATGATACGTATGTGGAAACATATCCACGGGTGTCACTTCCATCACCTTATAATTTGAATCAAGCATTTCAAGGTCTCTTGCAAGGGTTGCAGGATTGCAGGAAACATATACTATTTTCTCAGGGCCCAATGCTAAAACCTGCCCAACCACATCTTTATGCATCCCAACTCTTGGCGGATCTATAATCATCACATCTGGCGTCTGTTTTAACCCAGGCAACACATCTTTAATATCTCCTTCAAGAAACTCACAATTATCGATATTGTTTAATTTGGCGTTGATCTTTGCATCCACTACGGCACTTTTTACAATTTCAATACCATATATTTTTTTTGCCTGTCCAGATAACCATATGGGAATGGTACCGGTCCCTGAATACAGATCAATCACAATTTCATCTCCCTTTAAGGCCGCATACTGGGAAACTTTTGTATACAATTTTTCACAGGCTTTTGTATTGGTTTGAAAAAAGGAATTGGCTGAAATATTAAAAATAAATGGTCCCAATTTTTCTTGAATAAAATCTTTACCATAAAGACAAATTTCTTCTTTTCCAAGTGAAACACCAGATTTTGAATCTGTGATATTATTCATAACAGATCCAATATTAGGATATTTTTTTACAAGCAACTGAGCAAGCGAGTCAACGGCATCCATATTTTTTTGTGTGGTAACAATATTCACCATCCAGGTATCCGTTGCAACAGCATGTCGAAGCATTAAAAATCGCCAAAATCCCTCATGACTTCTTAAATGATATGCACTAAGACCTGATGTTTTTATAAAGGCGCGAACATCTTCTAAAATCTGGTTACCCATATTGGGCATAATTTCACATTGTTTGATATCAATAACTTTATCAAAAGTTCCCGGCACATGAAGCCCGATACCAAAATCTTTTTTGATGGTCTCATCTTCAAGTTCATCCGGCATCAACCATCGTTTTGAAGAACATGAAAATTCCATTTTATTCCGATATTCATAAATCGAATCCGAAGGAATGACATCATTAACTTTTATATCGTTTAACTTTCCAATATGTTCAAGGGATTCTGTTACATGCCTTTTTTTATACTCAAGCTGAAGATCATATTCTAGCTGCTGCCATTTACACCCACCACAATAATTACAATATTTGCATTTGCCTGTTTTTCTAAAAGAAGATTCTTTTAATATCTTGATCAGCTTTCCTTCGGCCCAGGATTTTTTCTTTTTTGTAATCTTTACAAACACCAGATCTCCAGGAATACAACGATCGATAAACACTGGAAATCCATCAGGTTTGGCCAATCCTTTACCACCAAAGGCAAGATCAATAATTTCAAGTTCGTATGCTTTTCTCTTTTTTATACCCATAATTTTTTCTTTATTTTTATATGTGTCAAATTTTCAAAACTTGCTATTATACGGCCTAAACAATATAATAACAAGCAATGAAAAAAAGCATACTCAACATTGAATTTATATCTCAAACGTTTTCACTTAAAGGGGTATTACACCTGCCTGGGATCAAAAATCCACCGCTTGTTATTGGTTCTCATGGATTAGAAGGCTCTAAAGATTCAGCCAAGCAACTTGTCTTATCAAACCTGCTGGTGGAAAATAATATTGCTTTTTTCCGTTTTGACCATCGAGGATGTGGCCAAAGCCGAGGAGACTTTATCAAAGAGACTTCTCTTGAAAAAAGAACAACAGATTTTATCTGCGCCGTTGCTCATATCCTGAAACTTGAAAAAACCAGCACAAACATTGCTGTTTTTGGCTCCAGCATGGGGGGAGCCACCTGTATAAATGCCTGGAAAACTTTGCAAAAGATGAAACTAAATCTTTGCGGGGCAGTGTTATGTTCGGCCCCTGTTAAAAGTAAAACCATTGAAAATATACCCATCCAAGCAAATGACACCCGCCCTGCTCTACCGATAAGTTTTTTTGAAAAGAATTTACTTTTTGATATTTCAAGTTTAGCAAAAAATTTATCAAATACCCTTATTTTTCATGGGGATGCCGACGAGGTTGTACCCGTGTCAAACGCCTATAATATATACGACCATGCACAAAAGCCCAAACAACTTGTTATCCATAAAAATGGGGACCATCAGATGACCTCCCAAACAGACCAGCGACAGTTTGAAAACCAAACAGTCTCCTGGTTTTTAGATTGCTTTTCCAGACTCGACCAGACAGCGTCTTAGTAATTCTAACGCCATGGTTGCAAACATTTGTTTATTCTTGGACCGGTCACCAAAATGAAATGTATATGTATGACCTGTACATTCATCTTTTGTGGCCACACCAATACATACCATCCCCACAGGTTTTTCTTTGGTACCACCATCTGGACCAGCAATACCGGTGGTTGATATGGCAAAATCTGCATCCACTTTTTTCAAAGCTCCCTGGGCCATTTGGATCGCTGTTTTTTCATGTACAGCACCATGATCAATCAAAGTACGCTCATTCACACCTAAAATTTTCATTTTAGCTTCATTGGAATACGTAATCCCTGAAAACAAAAAATATTGCGAGCTGCCTGCCACATCTGTAACTTTATTGGAAATCAGACCTCCGGTACAAGACTCAGCAATAGCGAGCATTTTGCCTTGTTTAATTAAAAGGCTACCCACCTCCTGGGCAATGGATCTTCCTTTTTTTGATACTACCTTATATTCAAGTTGTTCCATGGCCCATTGTTTTGCCGCAAGGATTTGTGAGTGCGCTTGTTTATCATTCCCATTAGTATCAGACATAATGTTATCAAACTTGGTGCGATCGGATAAAATAATTTTAACTTCAATCACTGGAAAATCTGCCCTGAACCCCAAACGCATTTCTGGAAAATGAGTATTAAAGTTTTTCAACCGCTGCCCAACAGTAGATTCCGGCAAGCCAAAGATGGTCAGTCTTTCCACTAAAATATCCTGGCTAAGTTTAAATTTTTTAATTAGCTGCGGTTGGACCTGTTTTTCAAACATAATTTTCATCTCAGAAGGGACACCAGGCATGAAGTAAAACCAGCATGAATTAATCTGGATATAAAATCCAGGAGCAGTCCCAGCATCATTTATCAAAATCTTTGATTTAGCCGGTAATATTGCCTGCTTTTCGTTTTCTTTGTTCAGTTCAAACCCTTTTTTGTGAAAAAATTCTTGCATGGATTCCAGTGCTTGTAAGTTTAGTTCAAGGTCACTTTGAGATGCCCTGCTACATCCTTGCGCTGTTAAATCATCCTGGGTTGGTCCCAAGCCGCCTGTCACAAGACAAATATCTGCACTCAAAGAGATCTGTTTTATATTTGCAGCAATATCATCGACATCATCACCCACGGCAATAATTTTTTTAACATCAATCCCCATTTGCTTAGCTGCATTACAAAGAAAAGTAGAATTGGTATCTACAATATCACCTAAAAGCACTTCATCCCCGGTAGATAAGATATATGCAATCACAATTTAGTCTCCTGTTTTTGAAAAAACATGGCATGATTAGATGAAAAAAAAGCAGGATTTTTTCGAATTCCCCCTTCAGATAAACTCTGGCCTGATGGAACCTGATTAGACAATATCTGTTTTTTAAATGTCTTATCCAAAAATTGTTTTACTTTCCTTCTGTCCCATCCTTTGGGATGTTCAAAATTTAAATACAAGGATAAATCACCCTGATAAAATTCTTGAGTATCAAGTTCGATGGCATCCTCACTGAACTTTGGTAAATTAAAGACTGCCAGGTTCAAATAATCAATATGTTGTTTATGTTCTTTTACAAATTCAAGTGTTTTAAAAGCAGCATCCTGATCTTCAAAGCTGGTTCCAAATAATAAATACACAAAAGTTAAAATCCCTGCCTGGTGAAGATTTTTTAGTATCTTTGATACCATAAAAAGGCGAGTGCCCTTGTTCATTTGATCAAGGACATCTTGATCGCCGGATTCAAGACCCAGCTTTAACATATCACACCCTGATTTTTTCAACGCATAACAAAAATCAAGGTCCATAAGGTTATTTTCAAATCTTACAAATCCATACCATTTGAATCCAAATTGATATTGGGACATCGCTTTTAAAACTGCAGGTGTGATCGCATTATCAATAAAATGGATATAGTCGGGAGCATATTTTTTGTCTAAAATTTTAAGATCTTCCAATACCTTTAGGGCCCGTTGGGAATCATAAGGACGGGTTTCGGCTTTTTCAGGACAAAACCGACACTTACTCCAATAACATCCAATTGCAGACCTAAATGGCAATACCTTGCCTGGAGACAAATAAACATTATCTTTTACAAAATCATAGTCCGGAATAAAATGTTTTTTATTGGCACCATCAATGCCCAAAACATTTAAAAGCTTTAATTCACCCTCTCCTTTAATTGAAATATCAATCAGATCTTTAAAGGGATTATCAAAACCCGGACGGCTCATCCAGGAAGACACAAGCCCGCCACCCATAATAATTTTTTTACCCTTAAAGTTATCTTTTATCCATCCACAAAGGGCAAAACTGATAAGAGCCTGGTTTAAATAACAAAGGGAGATGCCAATATATTCAGAATCATTGGCTATAATCTTAGGTCTAATATACTCTTCAAAAAAAAGATAGAATGGGTTTTCTTTATAATTTTTTGCACTTTTTAGCAGATCCTGAGAATTTACAGAAGAGAGCATACCATCGGAATAATCACTTAAAGTAATTTTAAACCTTTTGTTATCAACACTTATCGATAATAATTTGTTTAAATCATAAACTCTTTGGTGATAACGATCCATATTTCTGTAAAGTGCCGAGTTTTTAAGATCAGATATAATTTGATCTCTATTTTTTAGTGCCCTGGCAGACCAGGAATCTGTTGGAGTAAGATCTGATTGAATCAAAAATAAAAGACCATCAATATTTGCATCATAAATTTGACAAGGCTGTCCATGTTCTTTTAAAGCAGCAGATAATAATGCGACACCAGCAGGCGGCTCACTGGGTTTTGCAACGGGCGGGAAAATCAACAGCATGGTAAAACATCCTAAATTCAATCAAACATTAAAATTAAGCTTTTACCATATTTAAAAAAAATCCTCACTCTTTATAAAAAATCTTAACCAAAAAAATAATAGTAAATTATACTAAATTTTCTGCGTTTCTTTCGATCACATCCAATAATGAATTTGGCTTAACCGGTTTAGAAATATAATCATTCATC
Organism: Desulfobacula sp.; assembly: GCA_033852015.1. Classification (GTDB taxonomy): domain Bacteria; phylum Desulfobacterota; class Desulfobacteria; order Desulfobacterales; family Desulfobacteraceae; genus Desulfobacula. The sequence goes on along the minus strand of JAWSVH010000059.1, from coordinate 8,092 downwards.
CCGGCCTTTATGCACATATCACGATCCCCTTTCATGGCGTGTGCTGTCATGGCAATAATAAGCACATCATGATTTAAAACCCCAGAATTTTCATCTCGTATTACTCCTGTGGCCTCAATACCATCCATTTGGGGCATCTGAATATCCATCAGCACCACTTGATAGTCTTTTGTTTTAAGCGCTTCAAGGGCTTCTTTGCCATTATTTGCAGTATCCACCTGGAATCCGAATTTTTTGAGCAGATGTGTGGCCACTTTACGGTTAACCGGGTTGTCTTCTGCAAGCAAAATTTTAAGGCTATGCCGTTTATCTTCTGAAAGGCTGTAACTGGTGACCAGTTCCTTTTTTTGAGTGTCTCCGGGTTTTGGATGTGTTCGATTCACCACTGTAACCATACAATCATATAGTAAGGAACGTCTAACCGGTTTATTCAGATACGCGGCATAACCGATTTCTTTCATTTGAGCGGCATCGCCACGCAACCCCTGGGAGGTTAACATGATCATCTGGACATCTCTAAGCTGAGGGTCCATCTTTATAATCCGACCCAATTGCGAACCATCCATTTTTGGCATCAGCATGTCTGAAATCACAAGATCATAGGGCGCTTTTGCTTTAACCACTGCCCGCATGAGACTTAGCGCCATATCGCCACTTAGGGCCTGATCACAACTGCATCCCCAATGCGTCAAATACCCGCAAAGAATATCCAGGTTGGTTTGATTATCATCAACAATTAAAATACGTTTATCCTGGATGGATTCAAGGTTTTCATACTCTCTTTCAACAACGTTACCTTGTTTTTCAAAAACAGAGGTAAACCAAAAGGTAGACCCTTTGCCAGGAATACTATCCACATGAATGCTTCCGCCCATCAATTCTACCAATTTTTTAGATATGGCAAGCCCTAAACCAGTACCACCATATTTACGGGTGGTAGATGCATCTACCTGCTGAAACGAGTTAAAAAGTTTTACCTGATCTTTCTTGGAGATACCAATCCCAGTGTCCTGTATACTAAAATGAAGGGTAATTGTGGTGTCTGTCTCTTCCTCCATAACTACCCGGAATACGACTTCTCCCTCACTTGTAAATTTAATAGCATTGGTGGATAGATTTGTAATAATTTGACGTAAACGCCCGGGATCACCTTTTATCAATGTATTAACATCATGATCAATCTGGTATGCAAATTCCAAACCTTTTGTATGAGCCTGAACCGCTGGCAAAGCGACTATTTCTTCCACCGATTTTCGAAGATCAAAATCAATCACTTCGATATCCAGTTTTCCTGCCTCTATTTTTGAGAAATCTAAAATATCATTGATCACACTTAATAATGCATCAGCGCTTCTTTTTCCTGTAAGTGCATAATCACCCTGCTCTGCTGTAAGATCCGTACTCAACAAGAGATTATACATGCCGATAACCCCATTCATGGGAGTGCGGATTTCATGACTCATATTGGCTAAAAACTCACTTTTAGCAAGGCTTGCCTCTTCTGCTCCTTTTTTTGCCAATTTCAATTCTCTTACAAATTGTTTTCTTTGGGTAATATCCCGGGCAATTCCCCTGAAACCAATAACTCTATCATCTTGATCTTTCATTAGGGTAACCGAATTTTCAAGATAACTTTTGGCACCATCTTTTCGGATAATTCCATATTCTAGCGACCGGTTTGATTTTCCAGATTTAAAAATTTTACCATAGGCTTCTGACAACTTATCAGCACTCTTTTTATCCATATACTCTCGATGACTGCTTGAGATAAGCTCCTTTCGAGAATACCCAAATATTTTTGTCATGGATTCGTTGATAAATGTCAAACGACCTTTTAGATCCACTTCAAAATATCCATCTTCAATACTCGTCAAAATATTACGATATTTTTCTTCACTTAGCTTTAATTCCTGTTCAGCTTTCTTATTTTCTGTTAAATCTCTTGAAACACCTCTAAACCCCACGGGTTCGTCATTCTTATCAAGCATCAAAGAAACAGTGGCTTCATGATACCTCACTGAACCATCTTTTTTATAAATTTCGTATTGTAGAAATTTTGACTTATTCGTATTAAAGATATCAATAAAGTCTCTAGCCATTTGTTTTGCAGTCTCATTGTCCATATAAGTTGTATATCTTCTATGCATCAATTCATCATAATCATATCCCAACATTTTGCATAAAGAGTGGTTGAAAAATAACAAATTACCATCAAAATCAACTTCAAAGTACGCATCTTCCATACCTTCCAGTATGGTGCGATGTTTTTCTTCACTTTCTTTTACTTTTTGTTGCGCTTTTTTCTTTTCTGTCACATCTCTTGATATGCCACTAAAACCAATAACTTTACCATTTTCATTTTTCATCAAAGATACACTAATCTCTGTATACATTATAGATCCGTCCGGTCTGACAATTTCATTATCAACAATTTTGCCACTCTTGCCGGTCTGGTAAATTTTGGTAAATGTATTAAGTATTTTTTTTTGAAGATGTTTAGGAGTATTCGCTTTATACGTTGAACCAATCAATTCTTCTCTGGGACGATCAAAATGTCCTGATGAAGCTTTGTTTACATAAAGATAAGTGCCCTTCAAATCATTCTCATAATATGCATCATCTAAATTCTCAATAATATCTCTAAATTTGTTTTCTTCTAATCGATTTTTTTTTTCTTTTCTACTATTTTGAATAGAGACTTCAAGCATTGGAATTAAAACCTGGGCTTCAAGCGCTGATTCCACTAAAAAACCTCTGATATTAAAATCTGTGGCCGAATCTACTAAATTCATATCATCATCTGGAACCAATACAATAACAGGAAGATATTTTTTCAATGCTCTTAACTTCTTAAGCGTCTTAATTCCAGCACTGTCCGGCAAAAAAAGGTTTAACAACACCATATCATATGTTTGCGATGAAATACGATCAATGGCACCTGCTAAGTCTGGAACCGTTTGTATAGCAAAAATTCGATCAACTGATGATCCAAGTATACTAAAAATCGTTTGAGATATATCAGGATTGCTTTCTACTAATAGAATTCTCCACTGTTCAAGATCGCTATTTTGAGTCAAACTAAAGCTCCTTTGACTATTATAATTCTTTAATGTTTTTTTCTATCACATCTAATAATACATTGGGTTTAACCGGTTTTGAAATATAGTCATTCATCCCGGCCTTTATGCACATATCTCGATCCCCTTTCATGGCGTGCGCCGTCATGGCAATAATCAACACATCATGATTCAGAACCTCAGAATTCAGATCTCGAATCACACTGGTTGCCTCAATTCCACCCATCTCCGGCATCTGGATATCCATTAACACCACTTCATAATCCTTGGTTTTAAGCGCTTCAATGGCTTCTTTGCCATTATTGGCAGTATCGACCTGAAATCCAAATTTACCCAGGAGATGAGTGGCCACTTTTCGGTTTATCGGATTATCCTCGGCAAGCAAAATCTTAAGGTTGTGGCGTCTATCCTCTGATAAGCTGTAGCTTGTAACCAATTCTTTTTTCTGAGTTTCTCCGGGTTTTGGATATGTTTGATTCACTACAGAAATCATACAATCATATAAAAGTGATCGCCGTACTGGCTTATTCAGATAAGCTGCATAGCCAATCTCTTTCATCTGCGCAGCATCCCCACGTAAACCCTGGGAAGTTAACATGATCATCTGGACATTTTTGAGTTCTGGGTCTGTTTTGATCTTTCGTCCCAATGTAGCACCATCCATTTTTGGCATAAGCATATCTGAAATCACCAGATCATAAGGCGCTTTGGCCTTAGCCACCGCCCGCATTAGACTCAGCGCCATATCACCACTTAAAGCCTGATCACAACTACATCCCCAGTGTGTCAGATATCCAGATAAAATATCCAAATTGGTTTGATTGTCATCCACTATCAAAATACGCTTATCCTGAATAGATTCTATATTTTCAAACTTCCTTTCAACAACTTTATCCTGTTTTTCAAAAACAGACGTAAACCAGAAAGTAGATCCCTGGCCCGGAATACTATCCACATGAATAGTTCCACCCATCAGCTCGGCTAATTTTTTAGATATGGCAAGACCTAATCCTGTGCCGCCATATTTCCGTGTTGTGGATGCATCCACCTGCTGAAACGAATTAAAAAGTTTTGCCTGATCTTTTTTTGAGATGCCGATCCCGGTGTCTTGGATACTAAAATGAAGTGTAACTTTCTTGTCAGTTTCATCATCCATAACTACCCTGAAAATGACTTCTCCTTCACTGGTAAATTTAATGGCATTGGTGGACAAATTGGTAATAATCTGACGCAAACGCCCAGGATCACCTTTTAGTAATGTTGGAACTTCATGATCAATCTGATAGGCAAATTCCAGGCCCTTGGCATGGGCTTGAACTGCTGGCAAGGCCACAATGTCCTCCACCGATTTTCGGAGGTCAAAATCAATCACTTCGATATCCAGCTTTCCCGCCTCTATTTTTGAAAAATCAAGGATATCATTAATTACAGTTAACAGCGCATCGGCACTTCGTTTTCCAGTAAGAACAAAGTCACCCTGCTCTGCTGTAAGATCTGTTCCCAGCAAAAGATTATACATTCCAATAACCCCATTCATGGGGGTGCGAATTTCATGACTCATATTGGCTAAAAACTCGCTTTTAGCAAGGCTTGCCTCTTCAGCAAGCTTTTTAGCAGCCTCAAGCTCTTTTACAAATTGTTTTCTCTGGGTAATATCCCGGGCAATTCCCCTAAACCCGATAGTCTTATCATTATGATCTTTCATCAGAGAAACAGAACTTTCAATAAACCGGAAGGTTTTATCTTTTTGAATAATCTTGTACCCTAATGAACGATTTGGCTTGCCTGTCTTAAATATTTTATTAAAGGCTTTGAACACTTTATCAGCAGTCTTTGGGTCCATATTTTTTTGATAATTATAAGAAATAAACTCTTTTTTTGAATAACCAAAAATTTTTGTCATGGCATCATTAATAAATGTTGAACGACCTTTTAAATCAACTTCAAAATACCCATCTTCAATACTGGATAAAATATTACGATATTTTTCTTCACTATTCTTTAGAGCTTCTTGAGCTTTTCTTTTTATTGTTAAATCTCTTGAAACACCTCTAAATCCAACTCTTTTACCCTTTCTATCTTTCATCAAAGAAACTGTAGATTCATGATACCTGACAGAACCATCTTTCTTAATAATTTCGTATTGCATGAACTTTGGTTTGCCCGTATTAAACACCTCAAGATACTCTTTAGTCTGTTTTTCTATAGTGGTCTTGCTCATATATGAAGAAACTTTTCTGTGCATTAATTCATCATGGTCATACCCCAACATCCTGCACAAAGAGTTATTAAAAAAGAGTAACGTACCTTCTAAATCGACCTCAAAATAGCTGTCCTCCATGCCTTCTAATATGGTACGATATTTTTCTTCACTCTCTTTTAATTTTATCTGGGCTTTTCTCTTTTCTGTAACATCTCTTGATATCCCACTAAATCCTATGGGTTTACCGTCTATATCTTTAATCAATGAAGCGACAATTTCTGTATAAAAAGTAGACCCATCAGGGCGTATGATTTCATTATCTATAATATTACTATTTCTCCCATCTCGGATCATTTTTGAGAATTCTTCAACAATTTTCTTTTGAAGATGGGCCGGGGCTGTTTTTGTATAATTGGAACCGATAAGCTCTTCTCGGGGACGACCAAAATGTTCTATGGATGCATTATTCAGATAAGTATAAGTTCCTGCTATATCATTTTCGTAATATGCATCATCTAAGTTTTCGATAATATTTCGAAATTTGTTTTCTTCAAATCGATTCTTTTTTTCGATTCTGCTGTTTTTTATAGCAACCAAAAGCAAAGGCAAAACAACTTGAGCTGTTAATGCAGTTTTATATAAATAACCTCTTATAGAAGAGTTGGTAAGCTGACGAAATAAACTCTTATTTTCATCATGATCCAAAATTATAATAGGTTGATATTTATCAAACACTCTAACTTTTTCCAGCGTTTGAATTCCTGAGCTGTCCGGTAAAAAAAGATTCAATAATACCATGTCAAATTTTTGAGATGATAACAAATCGATGGCACCTTCTAAATTACGGGCAAATAATACGTTATACCGTGGTTTTGTTGATGACTCCAAAATTCCAATGATAATTTGGGATACATCAGAATTATTTTCTATTAGAAGGATTCGCGGTTGTTCAAAGTCGCTTTGCTGAGTCAAGCTTGAGCTCCCTTATGAAATCTATAAGAAATAGATACGATATTTATTCATAAATAAGCTAAAATACGGCCTATTGTCAAGAAAACTGTTGAAATTTAAGTTGATTTGAAAAGAGATCCGCATTTTTCAAATTACGAATTATCTATGTTTCTATAAATAGAAACATTTTTCTTGACAGACTTTCAAACTTTGAGTATTTTACCCGGGAACTTAAAAAGGATAAAGGAACCTTTAAATATGATATTAAACCGATTCCCAGATAAGCCGGATTTTTTAAAGCTTGCTCAAAAGTATAATGTTATTCCAGTATGCACCCAGGTACTTGCCGACACGGAAACTCCCGTATCCATACTGCAAAAATTTCATTCTTCCGACAAAGAAAGTTTTTTATTAGAAAGTGTAGAAGGTGGAGAAAGATGGGCACAATTCAGCTTTTTAGGGCTTTCGGCCCACGGTACTATTAAAATATTTTCAAAAGATGTACAAATCCAAACAAAAAATGAAACCCGAAATATTGCTCATAACAATGATCCTCTGGATGTAATCCGATCCTATTCAAAAGAATTTGTTCCTGCAGATATTCCTGAACTGCCAAGATTCTGGAGTGGATTTACCGGATACTGTTCCTATGAGATCATCTCTTTTTTTGAAAATATACCGGTTTGTTTACCAGATAATACACCCTATGCTCATTTTATCATTCCAGATGAAATGATCATTTTTGACAATATTAAACAGACATTAACCTGTTTGAAAATATGTTATCTCAAAAAAGATCAGGATCCATCTCTCATCTTTGATCTGGCACAAATTGACTTAAAAAGAATGCTGGATACGATTGACACCCCTATCAAACCACAGATCCAACCACCCGCCCAGGACGTTGAGCTCGTTGCAGAAACACCGGCCCAAGAATATATGAAGGGTGTTGAGAAAATAAAACATCATATTGTGGAAGGCGATGTATTTCAGGCGGTCTATTCCCAACCATTTTCCTGTAAAACTGATGTTGATCCCATACAAATTTACCGGGCACAACGTTATATAAATCCATCACCTTATATGTTTTTCATGAATTTTAAAGATCTTGTTATTGCGGGATCTTCGCCAGAGACGATGGTCCGGCTTGAAAATAACATCGCCACCTTAAGGCCCATAGCCGGAACCCGGCCCCGTGGAAAAACAGAACAAGAAGACAGACATCTGGCCGATGAACTGTTAAACGATGAAAAAGAAAAAGCCGAGCATGTAATGCTTATCGATCTTGGCCGAAATGATTTAGGACGTGTCGCAGAAGCCGGAACGGTTCAAGTCACAGACACAATGGTCATCGAGCGATATTCCCACGTAATGCATCTGGTTTCTAATATCACCTGTGATATGAAAAAAGAGTACGATGCTTATGATCTGTTTAAGGCTACTTTTCCGGCCGGAACATTGTCAGGCGCCCCTAAAATCCGTGCCATGGAAATTATATCCGAACTTGAAGGACGGCCCAGAGGAGTTTATGGTGGTGCAGCGGGTTATATTTCGTTTACAGGGAATATGGACTTTGCCATTACCATTCGAACCGCCGTTATGAAGGAAGGCAAACTAACTGTCCAGGCAGGAGCCGGAATCGTATATGATTCTGATCCTCAAAAAGAATTACAAGAGTGCCAGAACAAAGCAAAAAGCGTAGAAATGGCTTTAAAGCTTGTTCTTTCGAATAATAGTGGAGGCAAATAAATGAAAGTAGCAGTTATCGATAATTATGATTCTTTTACCTTTAACCTGGTGCATTATATTCTTAATACCGGGGCCCAGGTTGAGGTCTTTCGAAACGATAAGGTGAGCATTG
>JAWSVH010000244.1:0-1539 GCA_033852015.1 Desulfobacula sp. | reverse complement strand
ACCCTGAAATTGCATAAAAAAGAAGTAAATATATAGCAAAAAAAGCTTGAGGAACCTCATGAATAAAGGTTATAATAAGTTTACGAGACAAAAAACAACCTTAATCAGGAGGTCACCTCAAGTGAAGTCCAGTAAAGCACAAATCTATACTAAATTCCATAAAATTCCCCAGGTTCTATTTGAAGATCAAAAGCTCACTTCCTTCTCTGGCCTTTTGATTTTCCAGTTATTGTTTAAACGGATGAATTTGAAAAACAAACTTAAAAAATGCTTTTCCCATATGAAGGTGTCTCCGATCTTCGGTCATCATCTTATCGTAATGCTTCTTGTTGTTCATTTGATTTTAGGCTTTCGGAGATTGAGAGAGATTGATTATTATCGGAGCGACCCCCTTGTTCTCCGTTTGTTAGGATTGAAAAAGCTTCCGGATGTTTCAACCATTTCAAGAAGTCTATCCAAGATGGATACTCAAAGCATTGCGAATCTTCACAATTTGTCGCGTTCATTTGTAATCAATGGACTCCAACGAGAACGGTTTAACCGGCTCACTCTGGATTTTGATGGTTCGGTCTTATCCACCAGGAGGCATGCCCAGGGATCGGCAGTTGGATATAACAAAGCCAGAAAAGGTGCCAGAAGTTACTACCCACTATTCTGCACCATAGCCCAAACAGGTCAATTCTTTGATATGCATCATCGCCCCGGTAATGTTCATGATTCAAATGGTGCAGCCGGCTTTATGCTTCAGTGTTTTAAAAAAGTAAAATCAGAAGTGCCGGGAACCATCATTGAATCTCGCATGGACAGTGCTTTTTTCAACCAGAACATTATTTCCTTGATGGCTAAAAACCATGTAAAATTTACAGCATCTGTCCCTTTTGCAAGGTTTGCGGAGCTCAAAAAAATGATTGAAGACTGCAATTCATGGCATGAGATTGATAACAACTGGTCATATTTTGAAACTCAGTGGAAACCGAAATCATGGAATACTGAATTTAGGTTCGTGTTTATCAAAAAGAAAATCAAAAAACCACAAAAGGGACCTCTCCAGTTGGATCTCTTTGAACCCCTTAATCTGAATTATGAATATAAGGTGATTGTGACCAATAAAAATGAATCTGCAAAATCAGTAGTTTTGTTTCATAATGGTCGTGGATCTCAAGAATCTATATTTGGTGATGCTAAAACTGACGCTGCCCTTGGTGTTATTCCATGCAAACGGTTATCATCGAATCAGGTTTTTACACTTGCTTCCATGATGGCTCACAATTTTTCAAGAGAAATGCAAATGGTGGCCCATCCTGTAGTAACCAGAAGCAAACCCAAACGTCCAGCAGCCTGGAAATTTAAAAAATTGGATACTATTCGGCATCAAATTATCCAAAGGGCAGGTCGCCTAACTCGGCCTCAAGGAAAACTCACCCTTACGATGGGCATAAATCAGGCTGTTAAAAAAGATTTACTCCATTTTATGGCTGTGTTGCAAAAAGCTGCGTAAAAATGAAGTGATTTTTGAAAGATTTTATGCAACGTTGGGGT
>JAWSVH010000243.1:0-1186 GCA_033852015.1 Desulfobacula sp. | reverse complement strand
CAAAACAGTACCATTGAAAAGTAGAGATTTCTGGCATAATATCCACAAGGAGGATTAGCAAATGAAGAAATCTCGATTCTCAGAATACCAAATTATTAAGATACTCAAAGAAGGAGAAGCTGGTCGGTCTCCAAAAGAGCTTTGTAGAGAGAATGGTATCAGTAATGCCACCTACTATAACTGGAAAGCTAAATATGGCGGTATGGATGTATCATCTTTAAAAAGGTTAAAAGAACTTGAGAGTGAAAACAGAAAGCTAAAGCAAATGTATGCTGATCTGAGCTTGCAGAATGTTGCCATGAAGGACATCCTCGAAAAAAAGCTCTGAAGCCGGCTGAAAAACGTGAGATGGTAAATTACACAAGAAACAAGCATCATCTTAGTATCCGGTCGGCCTGTAATATTTTGCACTTAAGTCGAACAGTTTATCATTACAAACCGAATTTGCAAAAAGATAATGCTGTAATAAATACGCTTTTGGAGCTGGCAGAAAAATATCCACGTTATGGGTTTGATAAGTTATTTCAGGTAATCAGACGCCATGGTCACAGGTGGAATCATAAAAGAGTGCATCGTGTGTATTGTTTATTAAAACTTAATTTTCGTAGAAAAGGCAAAAAACGTCTTCCTACAAGAAACCCGGAACCGCTTGCTGTTCCACTTGAAGCAAACAGTTGTTGGTCAATAGACTTTATGAGCGATTCGTTAATAAATGGTCGAAAATTTAGGACATTTAACGTTATAGATGACTATAATAGAGAAATATTAAGCATTGAAATTGATACTAGTCTCCCAGCAACGAGAGTGATTAGAGCGCTGGAACAAATAGTATCCTGGCGTGGTTATCCAGAAAAATTAAGGATGGATAATGGTCCGGAATTTATATCAATAAAGCTGGCTGATTGGGCAGAAAAAAATAATGTAAGGCTTGAATTTATAAAGCCTGGCAAGCCGACTCAGAACTCATATGTAGAAAGGTTCAATAGAACATATCGAAATGAAGTCCTTGATTTTTATATATTTAACAGTTTAAAAGAAGTAAGAGATATTACCAAAAAATGGATTGATGAGTATAATACAGAACGTCCGCATGAGTCACTCGACAACTATACGCCTGCCGAGTACCTCATGCTAAATTCGCCCGAAGTTTCTACTTACACATGGAACTAAAAAGGGGAAGGCTACA
>JAWSVH010000242.1:0-678 GCA_033852015.1 Desulfobacula sp. | reverse complement strand
CTGAAATAAGCGTGGCATTCCAATGTAATCTTTTAAACATCAGTAGAGCCTCGGCTTATTATGGGCCCAAGCAGATAAAAGAAAGACATCTTGATCTGATGAGAATTATCGATGAACAATATTTGGAAACACCGTTTTATGGCAGCAGATCAATGCGAAATCATATCAGGAGATTGGGCTGGACAATAAATCGAAAACCTATACAGCGACTGATGAGGCTCATGGGATTACAAGCTATATATCCAAAACCCAGAACGACAACACCACACCCTCAACATAAGGTATACCCATATTTATTGAGAGGATTGAAAATTAACCGCCCTGATCAAGTATGGGCAACTGATATAACCTATGTGCCAATGTCACGTGGATTTATGTATCTTGTGGCAATCATGGACTGGCATAGCCGGAAAGTTTTATCCTGGCGTGTATCAAATTCCATGGAAACCGATTTTTGTATAGAAGCATTAGAAGAAGCCATTGATAAGTATGGGTGCCCTGAAATATTCAATACAGATCAGGGCAGTCAATTTACCAGTGAATCGTTTACAAATGTGTTGAAGGAAAACAATATAAAAATTAGTATGGACGGCCGTGGTCGATACCAGGATAATATTTTTATTGAAAGATTATGGTGGACAGTAAAGTATCAATATCTGTATTTAAGGGCCTTTGATG
>JAWSVH010000058.1:0-7894 GCA_033852015.1 Desulfobacula sp. | reverse complement strand
TGTCTTTTTTAAGCAATCTTTAATTGCTGTAATGCAGGTCAGTTAAAGCTTAAAACAATGCCGAAGTGGCGGAATTGGTAGACGCACCAGTTTCAGGGACTGGCGAGCGTATGCTTGTGGGAGTTCGAATCTCCCCTTCGGCACCAGACACCTCCTAAGGCCACTGTAATTACAGTGGCTTTTTTTATTTTAGAGCCTTACTCTTAATGTTTTAGGATCAAAATCCACCAAGGACAGCAAAGCTGCTGGGAAATAAATAGCCCATGGTATGTATGCATCAAGATTTATAAGAGACATCTTCAAACAGCGCTTCTCTGTGAAAAGTTATAGGGTAAACAGATCATAATTGAAGTATACATTATACAGGCGCTGATAAACAAAAAAGAGCAGGGCCAACTCAATGACCCTGCTCTTTTGATTGTACTATTTAAAAAGTTTATCGTTTCTTTCTACTAACACCTGCAAGGCCCAAAAGGCCAATCCCAAAGAGTATCATGGTTGCGGGTTCTGGAACTGGCGCCGCAGATGAGGTGTCAAGTTTAACAAAGGCACCACCACGACCATATGGGGTACTGGCGACCAATACACTGATATCATAAGTTCCAGGTCCTAAAACCCATTCACCAGTGCTATAGAGGCCTGAATCGTAAGCGCTCTGAGCATCAGAAAGATTAACACTATCAGATTCAGCTACATTACTTGTTAATCCGAGGCTTGCGCTGCCATCGAAAATTTCAAATCGATCGCCGATCGCAAAAGCATCCGTTACAAAAAAGGACAATTCCGTGGTTGTGCTAAATTGGTAGGTATCTGTTCCATAACTTCCTACATCATTAAAATAAAAATTCTGCCATACTCCAAGATCTGTAGTTTCGTCGAGGGTTATAACACTCGCACTTACAGAACTTACGACTCCCGACATTAAAACAGCGCTTAGCAATACCAATAAAAATCTTTTCAATTTTCTCATAATTCCACTCCTCCGTGTTAAATAACTTTTATCTCCATTCAAAAAACATAATCAGTGTATTAAAAAAAAATTAATGGTCTGAAGTTATAACGTTTTTTGTTAACTGAATTAGACATACAGCAATAAGCATACCACATCGTGGCGCCATAAACGTAATAGCCAAAAAAAAATTGAACTGGTTGTTTTTATAGCATTTAGTGGAAATAAAATTTTGGCTTAATGTAAGATGCTGATTAATTAGATTTCTGAATTGTGAAAAAAAAGTAATACAAAATAGATACTTTATGTGCTACCTTGTAGTATATAGTTGCTATTGTTTCATTTTGCCAAAGGGAAACATTCTTCTAAAATTTATATTATTTTTGCAGACAAACTTTTATGCCCTTGACATTCAGGGGTGTTTTTTATATAAGTCATTCGCGCTGTACAGTTTAGGTATATCAAGCTTGACAGCATTTTAGAGTTTTAGCCGAAGTGGTGGAATTGGTAGACACGCTAGACTTAGGATCTAGTGCCGCAAGGCGTGGAAGTTCAAGTCTTCTCTTCGGTACCATATATGATTAAAGGCTTTATAGAGAAATCAAATTTTCTTTATAAAGCCTTTTTTTTTGGGTGACATATAAGTGATGCCAGGGCAATGGTGTTTAAACAGTATTTTTTTTTCAATAAAAAAAAGGCAGGATCAAATGAATGACCCTGCCTTTTAAACGCTAATCTGAAAGATATTGGTTAGCTCTTTTTTCTACTGATTCCCGCAAGACCTAAGAGGCTAATACCGAAAAGAATCATTGTTGCAGGCTCTGGTATCGGTGAGGCTGTAAATGCTGTAATGAGGTCATCGTAATCAGCATCGCCTTCATTTAATAAATTATCGTTCCAGCCTACAATTATTGAACCTTTTTCTATTGTTAAATTGTTTAAATAGCCCAGTGAAGTCGATTCGTTGATCAGGAAAAATTTAAAAGCAATAGGGTTTTGGCTATTAATACTAATTTTGGGATCGTTGTCAGTTGTATCTTTGAAAAATAATTCATCAGTGTTAAAATTCACTAAATCCCATTTTCCGAAATTTGAGACGTTATTTGTGGTAAAAGTGGTGGAACCGTTTTGTTCTATGTTGTTAATGTTGGCTGCTTCATAAGCTATTGCAGTATAGTTCCATGAACCTGTAAAAAGTGTGGGTTTGATTTGGGTATAGTTAAAGCCGTAATTATCTAAATAATCTTCAACATTTGGCCCACCGAACCCTGCAGGTAGGGGGCTTGCATAAGAGGTGTTAACTAAAAACAGTGAAGTTACGCAAATAATTAGTAAAAAAGCAAATTTTTTCATAGGTTTTATATCTCCATTTTTTTGTTCAATCTGTGTCTAGGACTATCTCCTTTTGAGATATTACCTTGATTGTCTTTGATTCGTTTATAAAATATTCAAAATCTTACACAATTCACTGCAAAAAACATGCCCCCATCTTGTTGTTTTGATTAATAGCCTGAAATTATTGCTTTTATAGATATATGGCTTTTGAGGTGTGAAATAAAATGAGAAAAAAATGTTATAAAATGAGAAAAAAATGTTATATTATGTGCATAATTATGCTCAAGATTAGGGAGGACTAAAGGTGAACTGAAAAAGAGTTATGTTTGTTTATTAAATTTGGTGTGTAACAGCCGTGAAGTTGTCTTTTGTTTTTTAATGGGAATGCAGATTGCAATTAAGGCAATAATAGATTGATAAAAGTGAGAATCATCCATTGAAAAAATTGAATTATGGGGTTTAGAGCACCTATGTAAAGTAGTCCGATAATAATAAAAAACCCATAACGTTCAAGGCGGAAAAGATAGTTTTGAATGCTTGGGGAGGCAAAACCCATCAGTATCTTTGATCCATCAAGAGGTGGTAGTGGTATTAAATTAAAAGCAGCCAGGATTATATTTATTTTAGCAAAATAATAAAGAAGCAGTGCCAATATGCTTGATGGCAAAGGAGACAATATACGATCTAAAAAAAGGGCACTGAACGCCAATAGCATATTTGCGATGATCCCAGCGGAAGCGACTGCTATCATCCCTTTGCGTCTGTTGCGCAGTCGGTTGAAATTTACTGGCACAGGTTTCGCCCAGCCAAAACCGAAAACAAAGAGCATGATGGTGCCCACAGGATCAAGGTGTTTAAGAGGGTTAAGACTTAAGCGACCGAGCGACTTGGCTGTTGGATCTCCCATGCGGTAGGCGACCCAACCATGTGCCAATTCATGAAAAATGATGGCGTACAGGAGCGGTATGGCAATGAGGATGAACCCAAGTGGATCTTTAAGCAATAGATTTAGCAGGCCCATGTATTGTCTCCTTACAAGCACTTCATAAAAGTAGTTTTAAAATATTCACCCAAAACTCACGGGTGATTATTTCCCTGCTGAGGCCTGGAACAGGCATCAGATAGAACAGCAACTTGGGCAACAGCAAGAACGGCAAACACAATAAGGATTAGAAATAACAAGGTCAAGTGTAATTTTTTTACAAGCGGTCTCTAAGTGGTTTTTGAATGCTCATTCGTCTGAACAAGACAGGGGCAGCGTTATGGAAAACAAGGAGCCCTTACCGGGAGGGGCAGAAACAGTCATTTTACCTCCATGATCATCCACTACGATGAAGTAGGAAACAGAAAGTCCAAGGCCGGTTCCCCGGTCCATCGGCTTGGTAGTAAAAAATGGTTCAAACACTCGTTTTTGAATTTCTGGTGGTATCCCCGGGCCATTATCCTCAATCTCCATGACGATATTTTTACCCTGTTTGTAAAGCCTAATATGGATCCAAGAGTTTTTCTTCAGACCCTCCTCTTGGTAATGGATGGCTTCAGCTGCATTTTTTACCAGATTAAACACCACCTGCTGAATCTTATTGGTCTCACACTGAATCATCGGAAGATCAAGTTCATAGGTTGTTTGGATATCAATGTGTTTGAGATCATACTTATCTTTAAGATCATAGTCGGTAGCTATAATCTCTATAGATTTGTCAATGATACTTCCCAGATCGTGAAATGACTTTTCCGTCACATTGCCCCGGGTGAAATCGAGCATGTTTACAATGATTTTTGCGGCCCGTTCTCCGGCGACATTAATGTTTTCAAGTTTTTTGTAGATTTGCCGTTTTTCTATATAGGTTTTTAAGGCAGCAAGAGAAATACCAGCCTCCTGAGCAGCTTTTACATTGGCCGGCATATCTTTTGACAGGCGATTGAGCACCAGTTGGGCATTTTGCACCATGCCAGCCAAGGGATTATTGATTTCATGGGCCATGCCGGCGGCAAGCCCGCCCACAGAAGTCATTTTCTCGGACTGGATCAGTTGTTTCTCCATCTTTTTTCGATACTCGATCTCTTTTTCGAGTTTTTTGTTTGTCTTTGAAAGCGTATCCTGATTTTCACTTAGCTGAACGTTGGCCCCCAGACTTTCTTGATATCTGCTGCCAAGCGCTTGAATCATTTTCTTCTGAATTAGAATTGCCAGAAATACAAAAATGGAACCGAATATGAAAATCAAGCTGACAAATAAATTGCCCAAGATAATGATAGTTGAATGAATGGCAAACAGCACCAGAAGGTATCCTCCCAAAAAAGAAACGATCAAAAGTAGATGAAACCGCAGTAACGATTTCATGGTCTTGTACTCTTCATGGGAAATATTTTTAAACGTAATCATGACCTGCTGAAAGGAACGAATATTCAACGCCATGATGACTGCACCAACGATAATTAATATGCTTGAAATAGCCGTTATACTATTCATTGCTTCCTTTTAACCGGATGAATAAGTCATACTAAGGAAAAAACATAACACTCCTCTGTGGTATTAATCAATTCTTAAATCATGCCATTTACTCTATTTAACTCCGATTCGACCCAGTGGGAACATGAAGCATCGAAAGTTTTGCTTATTAAAGGTCATAGTCTTTTGAGTTAAATAATTTGTAAATTGAAGGAATCACAAGATATTGTGGCTTGCAGCGTCTGATTTTATTAAACGCCATTTTGTTACTTACAGATTGTCTGATTTTCAGTGGGGTATTTTACAGATAACGTCTTGATCCCAGATAGTATCTTCTGAAATATGGGTTGTTTAAAGAGGCAGTGGTCACGGGTCTATTTTTCCCCGGTGCGTGGACAAACATATCATCACCGATATATATGCCAACATGTAATGTTTTGTTAGCGTTTGGGTTTTTGAAAAATACGAGATCAGCTGGATTTAAGTGTTGCTTTGAAATAGGCTTGCCAGCCTTAAACAAAGCAGTGGCTGTGCGTGGCATATTGAGGCCCACTTTTTGATGGGTGTAAAATATTAGCCCGCTGCAATCAAACCCTGTTGCAGGAGAAGTTCCACCCCATTGATAGGGGCGTCCAATGTTTTTGATGGTATGTGAAACAATAATCTTTCTTTGATTGCTCAAATTGTTTTTGGGAAAAGAGGGCTGCTGATATTTTGTGTTTAGTTTTGGTGCCTGGGGTGGAATATGCTTATCCGAGGGCAGTTGATTTCGCCCGGAGCAAGAGAAGAAGGTCATTAAAAATGATATTATAAGAAATAAGTGTAATCGTTTATTCATGTTTTTATTTGATTGCCGGATTTGAAAGTGAGATTATCCCTTCTTTGGTCACCCGGATCAAAGGGTGTAACGCGCCAGTGTCCAGTTTAGCCTTAAGGCTGTAAGTAAGTTGTCCTTTCTTTTGATTTCTGAGCAGATCGGAAAAAAAACCGATGCTGTTGAAAAGGTCAACGGATGCATTTAAAATAACATCTCCTTCTCCATAGGCTTCGATTTTTGGTAATTTGTTTGAGACACCTGTCATAATCTTGTGGCCTTCAAGGAAAATGGTGTAAGAGATGCCTTTTAGATTTAATGGTGTCCGGTTGGGATTGACAATGTGAAGACCAATTTTGAATTGTGGGACAAGCTTCTGGGTGGGGACGGTTTCAAAAGAAGAGATAGCAACCGTTGGTGTTTCATAACCTGGTTGGAGCGTTGCGCATCCGACAATCAAAACACTCAATATCAGTACGATCGCAAAGCAGTTTTTTTTAAGCATGAGGTGTCCTGTTCAGGATTTTTTTCAGATTAGTTTATCCGATCATATCAATGAGAGACCCTACGGTGTCTTCATAGGTTTGAATCACTTTAGCGTTGGCTTTATATCCTTGCTCAATGACAATTTGATTGACCAGTTCTTCAGCGATATCAGTGTTGGATAATTCTTTTAATTCGCCGGTTTCACTTAATGGGTCGTCTACAAGTGGCCCGGGTGTATTGATCTTAGTAATGACTGTTTCTACCTGCCCATTTTCACCTTCCACGTTGAGCGCTCGGCTTTTTTTAAAATCATCTGACAGTGAGTTGGCAACATTGTTCGCACTGACAGACATTTGCTTGGAAAATGCTTGTAAAGCTGATACGTTACTTTGAATGGATGTAACCATAATTATTGACTCCTAAGGTTAAGTATCTTCAAAGAGTTGATTTGCAATAATCGTGCTAAAGGGGTCTGAAGATTTTTAATCAGTGCGCAGCCCTTTTATAATAAAGGCATACACGCTTTTGGTTGTTTTCAGTGTATGCAATTGTTATCTTTAAATATAACAAAAATTGGCAAGGATTGCAAAATTTGTTTAAAATTAAATAAGATAGGTTGAGGAGAAAAATATGTTTAACGTTGATAAAACCGTAATGATTTTGATCGATGTTCAGGGAAAATTGGCCCAGATTATGCACGATAAAGAGAATTTGTTTTCATCGCTTCGAGCCATGATTCAGAGTATGCAGATTCTTGGTGTGCCAATTATCTGGATGGAACAAATTCCGAAAAATTTAGGGGATACCTCCAAAGAGATTTCAGACTGTATCCTTGATAATGAGCCCATTGCAAAGTCTTCGTTTTCTTGTTGTGGCGAGCCAAAGTTCATGGAAGCATTTAAAAAAACAGGTCGGACTCAGGTTCTTTTAACTGGAATCGAGACACATATCTGTGTGTTTCAAACCGGATATGATTTGATTAATCAGGGATATCAGGTTCAGGTGGTTTCAGATTGTGTCTCTTCACGAACCAAAGTGAATAAAGATGTGGGAATTCAAAGAATTGTACAGTCTGGTGGTCGAGTGACTAGCGTTGAAATGGCGGTGTTTGAGTTGTTAGGACAAGCTGGGGGAGACACGTTTAAACAGATTATTAAGCTTATAAAATAGCGCAATTAAGACAAAACTTACGCTTAATTCTTTAAATGTTTTTTAATATATTGAGGATATCTTGTAGGTTTGGGTAACATTTCCCCGAAAACATGTTATAATTTTTTATCGTTTTTTGCATTGGTTTGCTTTTGACTTCTAATCAGCTGAAATAATAGGCTTTATAAAGAAATTAACCTTTCTTTGTGAGGCCTTTTTCCTTTTGTTTTCAGACTTTTATTATTGAGATCTTTGACGAAAGATATCCGAGCACATAATAAATGCAGTTTTTTTAAAAAAAGAGTCATTTTTTTGCAAAAGTAAGGGTAAACCCCGATTGACAAGTCGAATGATTTAATTATAAGTATCATTATTTTCGGGGAATATTCATTTTCACGCATTACGGCAGATCATAATTCAGGTCTTATATTAGGAGCATTTTTATGATTGGTTTATCTTTTTTGGCAGCGTTCGTGGTCTATCTTATCCTTTGTACCATCGTTATCACTGTAGTGGTCAAATGGGCAAAAAAAAAGGACAAAAGTCCTTTGAAATGGGGCATCGGCGCTGCCCTTGTCATGTACCATCTGGTGTTCTGGGATTTTATCCCCACTTATGTTGTGTACAAATACTACTGCGCCACCAAGGCCGGGTTCTGGGTGTATAAGACGCCTGATGAGTGGAAAGCTGAAAATCCGGGTGTGGCTGA
>JAWSVH010000057.1:3479-5275 GCA_033852015.1 Desulfobacula sp. | reverse complement strand
ATAATTGAAAAAAAGGTTTGACATAAAGAACTTTATCATGCATTATCTGCCCGTCTTCTCGAGAGACGGTTTGAGTTTCTCCGGGAAGTTTTTTTTGCACAAGTTAGATTTGATCTTTGAAAATTAGTCAGTGAGAAGATTTAAAGCAGGTCTTAAAACAAGACCTTAAAAAGATTAGAAGTTTAGGATTATAACTGGAGAGTTTGATCCTGGCTCAGAATGAACGCTGGCGGCGTGCTTAACACATGCAAGTCGAACGAGAAAGGGATTGCTTGCAATCCTGAGTAGAGTGGCGCACGGGTGAGTAACACGTAGATAATCTACCTTCAAGCCTGGGATAACTATTCGAAAGGGTAGCTAATACCGGATGAAGTTTATGTCCATAAGGGCAGAAATGAAAGATTGCCTCTTCTTGAAAGCAATTGTTTGGAGATGAGTTTGCGGACCATTAGTTTGTTGGTAGGGTAACGGCTTACCAAGACTACGATGGTTAGCTGGTCTGAGAGGATGATCAGCCACACTGGAACTGGTACACGGTCCAGACTCCTACGGGAGGCAGCAGTGAGGAATTTTGCGCAATGGGGGAAACCCTGACGCAGCAACGCCGCGTGAGTGAAGAAGGCCCTTGGGTCGTAAAGCTCTGTCGACAGGGAAGAAATTATTATCATCTAATAGGTGTTAGTATTGACGGTACCTGTAGAGGAAGCACCGGCTAACTCCGTGCCAGCAGCCGCGGTAATACGGGGGGTGCAAGCGTTATTCGGAATTATTGGGCGTAAAGGGCGCGTAGGCGGTCTTGTCGGTCAGATGTGAAAGCCCAGGGCTCAACCCTGGACGTGCATTTGAAACAGCAAGACTTGAATACTGGAGAGGAGAGCGGAATTCCTGGTGTAGAGGTGAAATTCGTAGATATCAGGAGGAACACCGATGGCGAAGGCAGCTCTCTGGACAGATATTGACGCTGAGGCGCGAAGGCGTGGGTAGCGAACAGGATTAGATACCCTGGTAGTCCACGCAGTAAACGATGTACACTAGGTGTAGCGGGTATTAAAATCTGCTGTGCCGCAGCTAACGCATTAAGTGTACCGCCTGGGGAGTACGGTCGCAAGACTAAAACTCAAAGGAATTGACGGGGGCCCGCACAAGCGGTGGAGCATGTGGTTTAATTCGACGCAACGCGAAGAACCTTACCTGGGTTTGACATCCTGTGAATCTTTAAGAGATTAAAGAGTGCCTTCGGGAACACAGTGACAGGTGCTGCATGGCTGTCGTCAGCTCGTGTCGTGAGATGTTTGGTTAAGTCCAGCAACGAGCGCAACCCTTATCGTTAGTTGCCAGCACGTAATGGTGGGAACTCTAGCGAGACTGCCCGGGTTAACCGGGAGGAAGGCGGGGATGACGTCAAGTCCTCATGGCCCTTATGTCCAGGGCTACACACGTGCTACAATGGTAAATACAGAGGGCAGCGAGCCAGCAATGGTCAGCGAATCCCTAAAGTTTATCTCAGTCCGGATTGGAGTCTGCAACTCGACTCCATGAAGTTGGAATCGCTAGTAATCGCGGATCAGCATGCCGCGGTGAATATGTTCCCGGGCCTTGTACACACCGCCCGTCACACCATGAGAGTTGATTATACCCGACGTCGTTGGGCTAACTATTTATAGAGGCAGGCGCCTAAGGTATGGTTGATAATTGGGGTGAAGTCGTAACAAGGTAGCCGTTGAGGAATCAGCGGCTGGATCACCTCCTTTCTAAGGAAAGAAATTATAAAAGCTTTAAATTGTATCACTGACTAA
>JAWSVH010000056.1:0-31236 GCA_033852015.1 Desulfobacula sp. | reverse complement strand
CGTCTGGCCAACTGCATTGAAATTGCTAACCTCATCAATTCAGAACTTTCCATCGGCAAACTACTCGCTAGTGTTATGGAAACCGCCCAAAAAGCGTTCACCGCAGATGCGGTCAGTTTACTTTTAATTGACGAAGCGACCGGAGATCTGACCTTTCAGATTGCCCTAGGCGATGTAAGCAATGAGATAAAAGAAATATACCGATTAAAAAAAGGTGAAGGCATCGCCGGAATGGTTGCTCAAACGGGCACTCCGCTGAACCTCAAAGAGGTATATGATCATCCCCAATTTTCAAAAGAATATGACAAAAAAACAAACTATCGAACCCGTTCAATGCTATGCGTTCCTCTTAAAATCAGAGGGGAGATTATCGGCGTAATCCAAGTTATTAACAAAATGATTGAACCATTTGTCTTTTCTGCAGAAGAACTGGAAATGCTGATCACCATCAGCAGTAGTGCCGCGGTTGCAATCGATACAGCAAAGATGCATAAAATTATTTTACAAAGAGAAACTCTTGAAAGGGATTTAAAACTTGCCAAAGAAGTTCAAGAGAGCTTCTTACCCACATCACTTCCGGAATACGATAGATATACTTTTTGTGCTGTAAATGAACCTGCTCTGGAAATCGGCGGTGATTTTTATAACTTTTTCAAGCTTCCTGCAAACAAACTTGGGATTGTCCTAGGAGATGTTTCTGGAAAAGGGATTTCTGCATCTCTTTTCATGGCTCGTCTGACTTCAGACCTTTTATATTACACCCTCTTATATCCGGAACCTAAAATGTTGTTAACTCAAGTCAACAATGTCTTGTGTGAACGTGCCAAAAGAGGCATGTTTGTCACTCTGGTTTATTTGCTTTTAGATACCGTTGAAAACCGAATCATTATGGCAAATGGAGGGCATATGTCACCGGTTTACACCGATGAAGAAGGTTCAAGACTGCTGGGACATAACAACAAAAAAGGTCCACCGCTTGGAATTATTCCAGATGTTGAATATGATCAGGAAACATTCGAGCTTGAAGATAATTCAAGCCTTGCAATATATACAGATGGAATTATTGAAGCTAAAAACAGTTCCGGGGAATTATACGGTATTCAACGATTATTAAAGGTCATTCAAGAGCAGCGCAATGACCCAGATACAATTTGTAAAGCCGTCACCCGTTCAGTCGATCGCTTTACGACAACCGAAGGCAATAGTGATGATTTAACTTTGCTGGTATTTAGCAACAATTAATTTGTCATAGATATAAAAAAACGGTATCTTTTATGAAATCAAAACCAGTCCACCTGAATATAAAATCACATCCTGAAAACCTTGCCCAGATCAGGGAGGTTCTTTCTAAAGTTGCATCAAAAAGCAACCTGTCAAAAGAAGTCTTGGGAAGTATCATTCTTGCTGTGGATGAAGCATGTTCAAATATCATTCGGCATAGCTACAAAGATGACCACACCTGCAAGATAGACCTCACCATGGAAATAACCCCGAAAGAACTGTGCATTACAATTATAGATAACGGTATTGAATTTGACATCAGTGCGGCGCAACCAAGGGATATCACAGATATCAAACCCGGAGGCCTGGGAGTTTATATCATCAATCAGGTCATGGATGCGTTGGAATACCATCGGACAAAAGATGGATATAATCAAACGACACTACTAAAGAAACTATAAAAACCTATTCGCCCAAAACCGATTCGCCTGATAAAATCATCAGTGTCAGATCATCGGACTGTGGGGCCAACTGAATTTCACTCTGCTCCTTAATCCAATCCATTTGATCTATCAAAGGCATTGTTCTTGACTGAATCAACCACTTTAAAAATCCTTTTAATCCCAACTCTTTACCAAGATCTTTTTTCTCTCCTATTTTCAAACGACCCTCTGTAAAACCGTCGGTATACAAATATAATCGTTTATCTTTAATAGAAATTTTTTCAGCTGGATGTATAACCCCGGGCACAACCCCTAAAGGAGGATTTGAAGGTTCAATTTTTATAATGCCTTTTTTATTAACTAAAAACGGCGGCAAGTGCCCAACGTTTACGATACTAATTTCATTAGTTTCAGGATTCAGCCATCCACCCACAAAAGTAACAAACATACCCCTAACTGCGGTTTCACACAATTCGTTGTTCATCAATTGTATAATCTGACTGACATCATCAAGCACTTTACAAAGACATCTAAAAAGAGAAACAGCCTTTGCCATAAGTAGCGCTGCTGATGTACCTTTTCCAGAAACATCCCCCAGACAAAAGCAAATAGTACCGTCATTTTTAGCGAAGTAGTCATAAAAGTCACCTGACAAATGATATGCAGGGATATTAAAAGCACATATCTGATGAATTAAATCAGCATCTGGCTGAAGACTTTTTTGTATTTCTCTTGCGATATCAAGCTCCGCTTCCAGTTTTTCAGCATATTCATCCCGCTCTTTTAATGAATTTTGAAGCTGCCAGGTCAACTCCTGATAAGAAATATTATCCTGAACCAATTTTCGATTGGCGTGGCCCATGACAGTTTCATAGTCAATTTGAGTCCCCACACAAAGATCTAATGCCTCTGATGTTTCTTTTACCTGATCCGGAAGAATTCTTAAAAGCATTTCAACTTGATCGTCTGTCAACTTAAAAAGCAATTTTGACTTCTCTTTCAAGTCGGTCAAAGCTTCACCTTTATCATGACAGGTATAAACAGCATTGCACAAATCAGCCAGATACATCATCCCGGAAAGAACAGATTGCTTTTGAACTTTCCCTAATCCCTGACTCTCTTTTTTATTAAAAAACAGATGATGAGAAGCAATCGCAAATGAATACGTCTTTGGCAAGTTCCACTTTTTAATCAACAAGGCCCCAACATTATCATGGGTGATATGAAATAAGTCTTCTTCCATTTTATGACGTAGTTTGGGAAGGTTTGATCGGAGCAACGGCCAACGATCCACCTTATCATTCTCAATGGAGAAAAGAGCCAACAAACCAACATCCTGAAGCATACCTGCTGTAAATGCCTTTTCAACAGGCCCATTAACCAAATAACCCAATTGCTGAGCTGCTACGCCACGCCGAATAGAATCTTCCCAAAAACTATCGATATCAAACCCGGGAATTTCCTTTTTCGACAACGCTTCTTTAACAGCAAAACACAATACCAGATTTTTAAGACTCTCCATTCCCATTGCCACTACAGCATCTGAAATCGTTTGAATATTTTGACGAAATCCAAAAAAAGCAGAATTCACCAACCCTAAAAGTTGTGCTGTCAAAGCAGGATTCACAGATATATGCCGACTTAAAATATCGATCTCTGCATCTTCACGAAGCGTATATTGAATAAGTTGCATAATCTGCTTATCTGGAATTGGCAAATCCTCAGGTTCAAAATCGCGATAAAAAGCAGCAGCCATTAAAGCACACAAGCAATAAAAGAATGGACATAAAAACAAAAAAACACAGGAACCTCCAGGGTAAATATTGATTTTTTCTGAACTCACATTTTAATTAAATTAGGCTCTGAAGTCAAGAAAGCATCGCTGTTATTAAAAGTTTAACCTAATGGTTGCCAAGTGGTAATCTTTGAAGTATAGTGCCAGAATTACTCACTATATCGGAGGATTAAAATACTGTGTCCAAGAAAAGTTTAGCGAGTCAAAGCGTTGAAAGACGAAAATCAGAGAGAACAGAAATCAAGACAGATGTAACTCTGGTTAAAGGAGAAGAAAAGATTGTAGAGGAGTCTGAAAACAGTAGCCTTACAGGTCTTTTTATCAAATCCAACACATCTGAGAACCTTAGCATTAATGATACTGTTGAAGTTTCCTTTACTGACGAAGATGGCCAGGAACACACCCATAAAGGACAAGTTGTCAGAAAATCCAATAGAGGCATTGCCATTCATTACTGGAGGACA
Organism: Desulfobacula sp.; assembly: GCA_033852015.1. Lineage (GTDB taxonomy): Bacteria > Desulfobacterota > Desulfobacteria > Desulfobacterales > Desulfobacteraceae > Desulfobacula. The sequence continues at coordinate 27,313 of JAWSVH010000056.1, read as the reverse complement.
ACCCCACCACCCCCCATAGAGTAAAACTAAAAATATCACATCTGAATTTGCTTGACGGTGTGCTGTTTATATGGGATGTCAATCTATTGATATCCTCATATGATGCTATGGAGTAATACGTATGTACAATGGATTTTTCGGTTTTAAAGAAAAACCGTTCAAGCTAATTCCAAACCCTGATTTTCTATTTCTTGGGAAAAGTCATGAAGAGGCACTGGCTCATTTGGCTTACGCCATTTCTCAAGGAGATGGTTTTGTCGAAATCACCGGCGAGGTGGGGGCAGGGAAAACCACTTTGTGCCGGGCATTCCTTGAAGATCTTGATAAAAATATCGAAGTTGCATTTATTTTCAACTCCAAACTTAATTCTCTTCAACTACTCAATGCTATCCATTCTGAATTAGGTATTGATTCTTCCTCCTCGGACATCGTGGATTTGACTCATTCGTTAAATCAATTTTTACTCAAAAAAAAATCCGATGGCAAATCAGTCATTATTCTCATTGATGAGGCACAGCACTTAGGAAAAGAAACATTAGAACAACTCAGACTTTTATCCAATCTTGAAACCACTAAAAGCAAATTACTACAAATCATCTTGGTTGGCCAACCAGAGCTCAATGAAATTTTAGATGCATTTGACCTACGGCAGCTCAGACAAAGGATTAACCTAAGCTGCCATATCCTTCCTTTATCTTTGGTAGAGACCCAGAATTATATCAGCCATCGTATTAATATTGCTTCACGAAAAGCTCAAGACCTGTTCACTTTAAAAGCTAAAAAAATTATTTATAACTACTCAAACGGGATACCCAGACGAATCAATATCATTTGTGACAGATCCCTTATAGCGGCATATAGCCTAAACAAAAAAAGAATTTCTGCTAACATTGCTAACATTGCAGCTAAAGAACTACATGGTTATCAGCATCATCCCCCAGAGGCTCAAAGAAATAATAAACTTGCCCTATGGCCACTATTGCTGGTCATTATTTCTCTATTAATTTTACTTTTAGCTTTTAGTCATGTCCCGTCAAAATGGATATTGAATACCCAGCAAAGCACCGTGTCAAACACAAAGACTCTTAACTCTAAAATACCAATCCAACCCACAAAAAATATAGTTGTAGAGACCATTAAAAAACCTGATCAACTTATTTTAGAGGAATCAACCCTAACCTTACCCACATCGATATCCGTTGCTGAACCTTCCAATCGAAAGCCATCTATCTTACTTTTAAAGTCCATCAAACATAATATGGACCGAAAAACTGCCTTGTACCATATTTTATCTTTATGGAGCAGCCAGCCTTCAAGTGTACCTGTAAATTCAATAGATCAAATTGGGAAAGATCCTGATTTTTTTAGAATGGCTGCACTGCAAAACAATTTTCTGATGCTACATGCTGAGCCATGGGAGAATTGGCTGGAAAAATTCAATCTGCCCGCTATTTTAAAACTAATTCCGAATAATCATTTAGAAGCAAAATATATTGTGGTCAATAAAATAACCAATAACAATGAATATGTTTTTTCTTTTCAAGATGAAAAAAAGATTTTTAAAATAGCTAAAAAAGATTTATATCCTCTCATAACTGGAGATGCTTTTATTGCCTGCAAAAACATCTTTGGCCATACTCGGGTTATTTCTAAAGGTTCTCCTAAATTTTCTGTACTATCCGTTAAACTAATTCTCAGACAGATCGGCTTTACTTCTATTGAACTGACTCCAATTTATGATGACCCGGTGAAAAAAGCAGTCAAACAGATCCAGGCAAAATATGGCCTGATAGAAGATGGTATGGTGGGCCCGATGACAAAACTTGCCTTTATTCAAGAAAAAAACGAGCTGTCCACCCCGTTTTTAAAAAGGCAGGTCATGTCTGCAACTAAAAAAGGCATCACAAAATGAGCTCCATTTTACGGGCATTAAAAAAAGCAGAGCAAGATGGCTCCGTCTATAGAAACAATCCAGACCTAAAATTGAACGTTCAAAGGATTTTTAATGCAACAAACTGGTCACGTCCCAAAAAGCTTTTCTCCAATACCCAAAAAGCAGCGCTGATATCTTGCATAGTTCTTGTATCAATTTCTCTATTTTTTTTCATTTTATCAATCCAGAAAAAACCAGCCTCAACGTCCACAACAAATCTTAAACTTACTCAAAAAGTTCAAACAATACCGGCTATACCCCAAAAAACAGTCCCACCATCCATTCACAAACAAATGCTTTCTAAAAAAAAACCGGTCGTTCCTCTCTCGTCGCCGGCACCTCTCCCTCTTGTTAAACAAACCATGGAAAAGCCCAAAATCTCCATAAAAAAAAGACCAATTCTTGCCGATGTAAAACCTATACCAGCGAATAACGTGCCTAAGATTGAATTCAATGAATTTACTCAAATTGAAAATGACACACTAAAAATACAGGCCATTTCCTGGTCAAAAACGCCAGAAGACCGAATTGCTGTTATTAACAATAATATTGTAGGGGAAAATGATCGAATCTTAGACTTTAAAGTGATACTGATCCATAAAGATGCCGTGATTTTAAGAAAAGATAATAAAAATTTTAGTCTAAAATTCAAATACCATTAAAAATATCAATCAATATCTGATCCTCCCCCGTATTGTACACATAAAGTTAAGCCTCTATAATGCAAATCAAAGAGGATTAAGCATAAGCTTAGACCCGGAAGAAAAGTTGATCTGAAACTTAAAACAGGTTTTAATTAATCTTAAAAGGAGAAAATCATGTTGAATGAAAAAGTTGTTCGATCATTTATTTTGCTCTTATTTAGCACTTTGGTTTTTGTTTCTTCGGCGCTTGCCCTGCAACCCGGTATGGTAAATACCGTTACCGGCCCAATGTCTGCGGATAAGCTGGGAAAAACCCTTGTACATGAACATTTTGCGTTTGCATATCCTGGCTGGTTTGCAGATTCAACCCTGGCACCATACGATTTTGATGCAGCTTTAAAGATTAATCTTGAAGTTATCAAAACTGCTCAGAAACATGGAATTACAACGATAATTGATGCCACACCCAATGATGTTGGCGGAAGAGATCCTCAACTGTATCTTGAACTTGCCAGGAAAACCGGGATAAATATTATCTGTTCCACAGGTCTCTATACTGAACACGAAGGTTCTCCAGCTTATTTTAAAACACGGATGGACTGGTATAAAACAGATATCGCAACCATGATATCTAAAATATTTATTACAGAGATTACCCAGGGAATTGGAAAAACAGGGGTAAAAGCTGGTGTGATAAAGGTTGGAACCAGTGGTGGCGGTCCGATATCTGCATATGAACAGGCTGTTTTAAAAGCTGCAGCGATGGCCCAAAAGGCCACCGGAGTCCCTATCATTACCCATACCCAGGGGCCTGCCGGTGGGGTTGAACAGGCTCAGTTTTTTATTGATCATGGGGTGGATCCCCAAAAGGTTATGATAGGTCATGTGTCCAATTCAGCAGACACCAAATATCATGAGGCAATTTTAGCCAAAGGCGTGAATATTGCTTTTGACAGGATCGGTCTGGATATTTTCAATCCAACCACTGTCATCGTTGATAACATTGCCCAATTGACTAAAAAAGGGTATGCCAATCGTATTATGCTTTCCCATGATACCGTTAATTATTGGCTGGGCAGACCCTATAATGCTCCCGAAGTCGTGCAAAAGGCACTGGCAAACTGGAAAATAGATCATATCTCTACAAATGTGATTCCGGCTCTTTTAACAAAAGGGGTTTCAGAACAGCAGATCAATACAATGATGATTGGAAATCCTAAAAGACTATTCACCGGAGAATAGTTTCTAATCAAATAGATAGCTTGGTGCGCTGCTATGTTTTTTCGACGTGATGCGTTGGGATTTTATATGGAGACACCAAGCTACCGTATCGCAATGAAAAACCTAAGAGTTTATACCTATTGCTATACTCTTTTTCGTTTTAGATATACGTCACTGTTTTATTTCAGAGATCTTTTGACTCAAATTCAGGTACCATTAAAAAAATTCAATCAATATCTATCCAGTATTGAGTCCATTCACATCTTTCCTTGTATGGGAATTTGATAAGCTCTGTTGCCAGAATAGAAAAATCTTTCTTTCGAATGGTATAATAAAGCACCTGTTGTGTATCCATGATCTTCTTTATACCTACTGCAGCATAAAGCGTTATGTGTTTGTCCACAACAAAACACTCAACAGCTCCAGTAACAATTTTTATATCTGCCTCTGTTTGAACATCAAAAAAATCTACCATCGTAATTTTGAAAGGTTGATTGTTAAAGTGCTTAATGGCTTTTGTGCGAGTTAATTCACACTTCATAAAATTTTTAAAACTCATCTCCATTTTACTAAATTCAAAATCATCTGCGATTGAATGAGAGCCTGGAGCAAAAAACAAACCAAGGGACAATATCAATAAGATCATTATTTTCTTCATTTGTTTACACACTTTTCTTCATAAGCATTTTTATGGTTTTAGGTAATTCTCGTAGGATAACCTGCTTTAAATGGACAGATCTGAAACCTGAAAACCTTGTTTTAAATTGATTTTCAACTTGCTGTTTTTTATAACCAATATCAACAATCACAGGGATGGTATGATCTGTTTTTATAACATGATCCACAAAATCTTCAGACGCCATATCATTTAAACTATGATAAGCAATCACCATTTTAAATCTATCCGGCTGTAGCTTAAACACGTCCAAGGCTTTGTTTGCTGAAGAGAAAACAACACCTCGATATCCCATCTTTTTAATAACCGTTGTGACCAGATGAGTTCTTTTTTCATTTGGATCAACAATTAAAATATTATTATATCCCTGAATCTGTGTTTTCTTTGATGATTTCATTTGACTTGCTCCCCATTTATCCCCATTAAATGGATGCAGAGAAGTCACATCAGTCTTATACGCAGTTGAGGTAATAAACTCATCCACCCGATCATTTTCAACCGTTGTGATGAATTTTTTATTATGGGCAATATAATGTCTGAGCCATTTACGGTAATTGTAATCATCTCCTGCAAGAATCAATACCTTAGGGCCGGCACTGGAGTTTACCTGTATCGAGTGATAAATCAATGGATCATAAGAAAATTGGGCCTGGGTTTCTTTATAATTTTCTTCTATAAATTCAACAATAAAATCTCTGGAATACCCGGGCGTTATCCACAACACAGACAAAACACAAATGATCAATACCCTTTTCATTGGCCATCCCATATTAAAGTTTTGTATTACTTATATTCTGCATAGTATCGACAAATCAAAGCAAAATCTTGATTTTTTAGATGACAATTGCACAGACCCACAAAAGCACCATAGAAATAATCCCTACTATAATCAATGCCTTTTTATGGTCTTTTTTTCTTCTGCCGCGAAAGATACCAAGCAAAAGGCCAAATAAACTAATAGAGATGCCAGCACTAACAACATATATTAAATAGTATAAATACTGAACATCCCAGTGAGTTCGAAGATTCAAACGATAAAACCGATCAAATATTGTTTCAAATTCTGGTTGAGCTCTATGGAAAACCAGTAAAATAACAATCAATAATATCCATGCAACAATATTAAGATAAAATAGAATATTCGCCCAGAAATCTGTTGTTCTGCGTCGATCCAAAATTATTCCCTTTTCTGTTTCAATTCAGTTTTCTTTATATTATGATTTTGCCATTGATGCTATAGTTCTTTGGTAAAAAGCATTTAAAAGTTGTTTCGCTGTCGGCTCAACAAGAAATAATCTTATTCAATTACACTATATTAAAGGTAAAAAATGACGCGTAAAAACAAAGGACATTATTCAGAAAAACATATAAATAAAACAATAGATTCTACTATTAAAAAACAAATCGATAAGAACACCTCTAATCATCAAATAACATGCGCGGCAATCCACAAAATTGCAGATTCAATGGATATCTCACCAGAAAACATTGGGATCCAGACAGACCTGATGGAATGTCGGATAATGGCCTGCCAACTCGGCCTATTCGGTTATGCTGATAAGAAAAAAAAGATAGACCCCGATATTATAATTTCTTCAGATTTACACCAAACAATCGATGCTGCCACTAACGGCAACAAAATTTCCTGCATTAAATGCTGGGAAATTGCCAAAGATTTGAGTATCAGCCGGCTTGTGATCGGATCGGCATGTGAAAAAAAAGGACTGAAAATCAAACCCTGTCAACTGGGTGCGTTTTAAGAAGAGGAAAGTCTGTTTAATGTTTTTCGCTTTCTTCGCTGTTTTTGTTTTCGGATTTTTTCTCTTTTTATTTCATCCAAAGAAGACTTGCCCGAAAGTTGAGCCTCAATTTTGTCGACAAGCATTCTTAATGCAAGGAATCGATTCAAATGCTGTGATCGCGACTTTGAACATTTGACCGAAATTTGGGTCTTTGTATGTTTAACAAAGACAGCACAAGAAGTTTTGTTTACCTTCTGCCCTCCTCTTCCAGAAGATTTTATAAATTTTTCTTCAATATCTTCTTTTTTAATCCCCAAAGATTGCATCCGATGTTCAAGATCCTCTATTTTTTTTTTATCCGGACCCATTTCTCTCCCAATTATCCTGGTTTTCAGCCTTTATATAAAATAAACAAAAAAGCTTTTGTTTCAGTAAAAAGTTATTTATAGTAACTGACATAGACTAATTTTGTCCACGGGTATTTAATTACAAGAAACAAAATGAAATATATTAAACATACCATCCTTATCTTTTTTATCCTCTTTTTTTGTAGCCCTGTTTCAGCCCTACCCAACAAAACACTCATACTTTGTATATCTGAAACATCGACCGAGGTGCTGAATGCATACTTTCAACTACTACAAAAAGCGTATAATGAAATAGGATATAACACTGAATTAAAAAAGCTGCCTAGCAAAAAAGCGGTTGCTCACACTAACGATGGAAAGGTGGACGGGCTGGTTCTTACTACGAAAACAATTTTAAGGTCCTCTAAAAATATTATTGCCGTAGAAGTTCCCTTAACACACATTGATCTTGTTGCATATTCCATTACTAAAGATTTTAAAGTTACTGGCCTTACAAGTTGCGCCAATCATGGATAGAATGATCAAAGAAAAAGTACTTGAAGAACTTTACAAACCCTATTTAAAATAATTCAACAATTGTTAAACAAAACAGGGGAACTATGACAGACAACTACGCAAAGCTAGTCCAAGATAATTTAAATCTATTATACTCCAATCTTCCCACCAACCTTAAAATAGACCTTCCGGCAAATCAGGAAGACCAGACATTCACTTTTACTGCATTTGGAGAAAAATGCCGTATTACACAGCAAGGAATTACACTTGGCGACCAGGAACACTCATCTATTTTTGGTATTCTTATTTCCCTGTACGCCTTAAATGCCCGTCCGGATATGTGTATTACAACACCATTTAAATCCTTTAAAGAACTCCCGGACAGCATGCCTTATGTGGGGGCTTTTACAACCCATACGGAACTTGGGCTTATCCCCCATGTGGAAAAAATAAAATCATCTATTGAAATAATTAAAGAAACCCTGAACGGAGACGATTCTCCAGCCGGGACTGCCGGAGATTTTTCCTTTGTGGTATATCCTCTTCCCAAAATTGCTCTTTGCTATGTTTTTTATGAAGCAGATGAAGATTTTCCCGCTTCAGCTACCTGTTTATACTCAAACAATGCGCACCAATTTTTACCTGTCGATGGCCTTGCCGATGTGGGAGAATATTGTTCAAAAAAGATTATGGATATTATTAAATAATTTAAGCCAAAGGCCTTGGAGGCGGCGGCAGTTCACCTCTTTCCAGGGCCAACCTTGCTTCTTTTACCGGAATCATACTCTCACAGGGGACTCCCACCTGGCACAGGCCGCAGCCATACCCGTCAAACTTATAGGTTTTCTTCACATATTCAGCCGATTTAACTAAATACTGCCGGCATTTTTCTTTATCATGACCCTTTTGGGTAATCGCACGGGCAGGACACCGATCAATGCATTTACCGCACGTTCCTTTGGCATGAAACAAACAATAGGCCTGATGGTTAGCATAAGGCCTGGGAGTGGGTTCAAGCTTTAAGTTTACCACAACAGAGCCTGCCCGCATGGCTTTACCATTTTGAGTAATCAATCCGTCACACAAACCAAAAGTACCCAACCCTGCTGCATGAGCCGCATGGCGTTCTGACCAGGATGATGCATAAGAAAATTGTCTGGATTTTACAATCGTCCAATTGGGGGCCAACATGGGCGCCACGGAATCAACCCCTGATTCTTTAAAACATTTAACCAGATGTTTTCTTAAAGCCATATTAAAGGCCTCGCCATGAATCCGTATTCTTGCCCACTCTTCGGATGGATATTTTTTAGCTTTCATGTTTGCTTTTCTAACCTGCTCTCTTTGCGGCAGTATCCAGGAAATAACCGTCAACTGTTTCGCGCTCACATTTTCCTCCGGGCAGTGCTGATTAAACACCTCCCAGGGAGTCCAATGAAATGCACCAACATACTCTTTATACTGTTGCCAGATTTGATCTGCACCCGAAACAAACCCCACAAGGCTATTATCCCATGCCGGGTCACCATTGGTGTTCTTCATCGTGTTTAGCGGAGATGTCTTAATAAAATCCTGAATAATCTTTTCAACCTTATCTTTTGTAATATCAGACTTTTTTCCCACTGGATTCTCCTTTAAATTATAAAATCGCTATTGTTTCCAAAACAGAACTCATAACAGCATTAATATCTAAAAATCTTTGAGAATTTGATAATATCTGCTTTTTAGACTGAACATATGTTGAGGAATCCATATCATCAAAACAATTCTCAATTAACAATTGGGCCGATTGAAAGGTGGTCTCCAGATGGAACTGGAATGCAACCACATGATCATCTTTTATAAAACCCTGATGCCGACAGGCCTGACTTTTTGCGATGGGGACAGCTCCAACAGGAATATCAAAAGTATCACCGTGCCAATGAAAGACCTCAATCTCCTGTGGAATTGCCTTAGACAATATCGTGGCCTCAAGTTCTGAAGATCGGGTTATATTAAACCAACCAATTTCCTTATGCTCATTTTTATACACCTTTGCCCCAAGCACATCAGCAATTAACTGCGCCCCCAGGCAAATCCCCAAAACAAATTTATGTAAAGAAATTGCCTCATCAATGAATTTTTTCTCGGCTTTCAACCAGGGATATTCATCTTCATCATATATCCCCATGGGCCCACCCATGACAATCAAACAATCAATATTTTTAACTGGTGGCAAAGTTTGATTGTCATACAATTTAGTACAGGTGATGGTATGACCTTTTGCAATCAAAAAAGATTCTATGCTGCCAAGGCTTTCAAATGGAACATGCTGCAAATAATGAACTCTCATTTTATTCCCCGATTATTTTAACCAATACACGTTTTTTTCTTCTGCCATCAAATTCACCATAAAATATCTGTTCCCAGGTACCAAAATCAAGCTTACCTTCCGTAATCGCAACAACACTTTCCCTACCCATTATCTGACGTTTCATATGGGCATCAGCATTATCTTCGCCTACATTGTGTCTATATTGAGAGACTGGAGCATGGGGTGCTAATTTTTCAAGCCAAAGATCATAATCATGGTGTAATCCTGATTCATCATCATTAATAAATACAGATGCGGTAATGTGCATCGCATTTATAAGCACCAAGCCTTCTGTCACACCACTTTGATCAATACACGTTTGAATATCCGGTGTAATATTAATGAACGCTCTTCTTGTTGAAATTTCAAACCATAATTCTTTTCTATATGTTTTCATAACTTTTTTCCTATCTTCAAGGTTAGAATGTAGGATCGGCTTTTGCTTTCTTTAATCCAATCTGTGCCAAGGGTTCTGCAACCGATCCCAGCATTTTGGCCCTATCACTTAGTGCCGTGCCATCTTTAGCTCTACCCTGGATGCCAAATGAAATCCCTGCTACCTTAAAAAAAGAAAAAGCCATGTAATATCTCCATTGTTCCATTGACACTGCCCCCATTTTTTTAAAGTAATGTCTGATATATTCTTTTTCAGTGGGGAATTTAAAAAAAGCAGGATCTAGGTCTGAAAACCCTGTAATACCCCTAATTGCAAATTCAGGGATCGACCATTGGGTGCAATGATACGCAAAATCTGCAATGGGATCACCTAATGTAGACAATTCCCAATCTAAAATAGCAATAACTCTGGCCTCCGTTGGGTGGAAAATCAAATTGTCGCTCCGATAATCCCCATGAATAATAGAAGTCATCTGCTGTTCCGGCAGATTCATTTCCAGCCATTCTATAAGCTCTTCCATGGCGGTACACTTTTCATCGACAGACGCTCTATATTGTTTTGTCCATCGTGAAAGCTGACGGGCGATAAAATTTCCTGGTTTTCCAAAAGTTTCCAGTCCCACGGATTTATAATCAACCTTATGAAGGGCCGCAAATGCATCATTCATGGCAAAAAACAGTTCATATCGCTCTTCTTCTGGCATACTGCGAAGTGTCCAGAGGATTCTCCCCTCAACATATTCCATAATATAAAACCAACTGCCCAGCACAGATTCATCCGTGCAGAGACAATATGTTTTTGCCACAGGAACGTCTGTTTTTTCAAGTGCCAAGATCACCTGGTATTCTCGGTCAACAGCATGTGCGGACTTAAGCAACTGGCCATACGGTTTACGACGCAATACATAACGCTTGCCGCCTGCTATTATCCGGTATGTCGGATTAGACTGCCCGCCCTTGAACTGATCTAATTTAATCGTTCCACTAAACCCGTTCACATTTTTTTCCATATATGCCTGCAACGCTTTTAAATTCAGCTCAAATCCTTCTCTAATGGGCTGAGTCCCAGAAAATTCTTTATGTCGGTCAAACTTATCCATCATTTTTTTTCCTATTCTTTAAATGCGATAATATTTTTTTTATTTTAGAATAATTTAATAAAACTATACTTAAGTTTGTAACTATAAAAAGTATAGTTTAAGTAACTTATTAACAATAACAGATTATTTTAAATTGCAAAGGAGAAAAAATGGATTTAATAGAAATTTTAAATAAACGATATTCAACCAAAGAATTTGATCCAAATAAAAAAATCTCAGATACCGATTTTGCGCAGATAAAGGCGCTTTTGCGAATGAGCCCTTCCAGCACAAATATTCAACCCTGGCATTTCATTATTGCAGACACCAAAGAAGGAAAAGAGCGTATTGCCAAAGGGGCTCAGGGGTTTTATCAGTTTAACAAACAAAAAGTAATGGATGCATCCCATGCAATCATATTATGTGCAAGAATCGATGCTGATGAAAGCTATATGCTACACCTTTTGGAGCAAGAAGAGACAGATGGCCGTTATCCTGATAAAGAAATCAAAGAAATGGTTTACGGTGCCCGAAATATATTCGCCAATATACACCGCTATGATTTAAAAGATTTACAGCATTGGATGGAAAAGCAAGTCTACTTGAATATGGGCACTCTTTTGCTTGGGGCGGCGACTTTAAATATTGATGCAGTACCAATGGAAGGTTTTGATTTCAAGGTGATAGACAAAGAATTCGGTCTACGCAAAAGAAGTTATACCACAATAGCCGTTGTGTCGCTGGGATATCGTGCAGAGACTGATTTTAATGCAAAAGCACCAAAGTCAAGATTACCGGAAAATGAAATTTTTACAATTTTGAAATAGAGAATCTCTATAAATAAATTTTATGTTTTTTTGAATGTTATAAAAAATTAGTGTAGTTTGAATTGTTTACAAAACGATTAAAAAAAATCATTAGAATTCATAAGTCAGCAAATAATATCAAAATTCTTATAGCGTTGGTGATTTCTGGCTTATACAAAAATTAAAGAGAGCTGTGTTACCATCAATTAAAAGAAACAACACGGGGCCGCCGGTGATCAAAAACAGACCATTTTTTACATTTAGTTTAACTTTCTTGGCTATCTTTTTTGTAGTTTGTACTGATGTAGCAAAAAGTAATAATAGTTCTGACACAATACCAAATGTGATTAAATCAGCCAGCGAGTTAGATTATCCACCTTTTTCAATTGTACAAAACGATGGAACTGCTGATGGTTTTTCAGTAGAGCTTCTAAAGGCGACGGTTAATGCTATAGGTAAAGACATCTCTTTTTTTGTTGGCCCCTGGCATGAAATAAAACGACAGCTTATTGACGGCCATTTAGATGTTCTTCCCCTTGTTTCATATTCAGATGCAAGGGATAAAGTCTTAGATTTTTCAATACCATATTTACGAATGCATGGTACAGTTTTTATCCGTAAAGATGAACTAACAATACACACAGAAGCTGATTTGGCGGATAAAGAAGTCGTAGTGATGAAAGGCGATACTGCTCATGAATATGCTATTGGTAAAAATTTATCGAATAAATTAATTATAAAAGACACCTTTGAAGAAGCAATGAAAGATCTTTCCAATGGCAAATATGATGCTCTTATTGTTCAACAATTGGTTGGTTACCAATTGATAAAGAAATTAAAAATCTCAAATATTGTAGACATAAATTCTTTTAAAGAGACAAGTTTAAAACTCAAAGACATACCGTTGTCTGGTTTTGAACAAAAGTTTTGCTTTGCCGTTCCTGAAGGGAATAAAGAACTATTAAGTCTTTTAAATGAAGGACTTTCCCTGATTATAGCGGATGGTACATTTGATAAAATCTATCACAAATGGTTTGGCCCTATTCTTCCCCAACCCACAGTTTCTTTTGTGATTATTGTAAAATACCTTATGTTTTACCTTATTCCAATTTTATTTTTTATCGCAATATTTGGCATATGGTACTTTAAAAAAGAGGTCATCAAAAAAACACAATATTTAAAAGATGAAATAAATAAAAAAGAGCTAACCAAACAGGCACTGCAAGCCAGTGAAAAAAAATATCGTTTGATGATGGAGTCCCTAACGGACCCATTATATATTTGTTCCTCTGAAAAAAGAATTGAGTATTTAAATCCAGCTATGATAAAGCGGTTAGGCCGACATGCCACAGGGGAGTTTTGTCATAAAGCACTTCATAATTTAAACAAGGAATGTGAATGGTGCATTTTTGACCAATTGAAGGAACACAAAGCAATTGATAAGACAATTGTAAGCCCTCTTGACAATAGAACTTACAGATTAACGAACATGCCAATATATCATAGCAACAATACGATTTCTAAAATGACTATTTATAAAGATATAACCGATTATCTAAATGCTGTTTCAGAAAAAGAAAAAGCACAGGATCAGCTGCTTCAAGCCCAAAGACTTGAAGCAATTGGTACATTAGCTGGCGGTATTGCACATGATTTCAATAATATTTTATTTCCTATCATTGGATTTACAGAAATTTCAATTGAAGATTTGCCTGAGAGTCACCCAGTTCAGGAAAATCTTCAAGATATTCTACAAGGTGCTAAACGTGCTCGAGATTTAGTAAAACAAATTCTTTCTTTCAGTAAGCAAAAGAATTTAGAGAAAGAGGTCTTTCCGCTGCAACCATTGATAAAAGAAACCTTAAAGCTATTGAGATCAATTATCCCTTCAAATATTGATATTAAAGAAGACCTTTCAGATGAAAATATCTTTATTATAGCAAACACAACTGAAATCCATGAAGTTATCATGAACCTTTGTACGAATGCATACCATGCAATGGAACAAAAAGGTGGCATACTTAAGGTCAGCTTAAAGAAAGAACAGCCAAATATAAAATTCGAATTACCGGCAGGAGAATACTGCTGTCTAATTGTAGAAGATACTGGGACAGGGATCTCACCAGAAATTATCAAGAATATTTTCAATCCATATTTTACAACAAAAAAACAGGGAAAAGGTTCAGGGCTAGGCTTATCCGTCATACATGGTATTGTTCAAAGCTACAAAGGGGCCATTGACGTCCAAAGCGACCTTGATCAAGGTACATTTATCAATGTTTTTCTGCCAACAACATCAAAAAGAGAGATAAAAAAAATCAAACTTGATAACCAGCTACTTCATGCGGGGAATGAACAGATTCTCTTTGTAGATGATGAGGAAGCCATTGTTAAATTGGGGGTTCGTTTTTTAGAAAGATATGGCTACAAGGTTACTGGAATAACAAGCAGCATTGATGCGCTGGAAATTTTCAAATCAGATCCCAATAAATATGACCTTGTTATCACAGATATGACAATGCCGATAATGATAGGAACTGATTTATCAAAAAATATGTTAAAACTTCGTTCAGATTTACCAATTCTAATTTGTACCGGATTTAGTGAACAAGTTGATGGTGAAACAGCTAAATCATTAGGAATACAAGGCTATATAAATAAGCCCCTCTTAATAGATGAATTAGCATCAAAGGTAAGAGAGATTCTTGATCAGAATAAAGGCAAATAAATATGACAAAAATTAGTTTGGTTCAGCGTGTCGCTTAGTCATTCAAAACTTCTCTGATCTTTTCAGTAAGATCCTTATTGACAATTGGTTTCATAAGAATGCCTGAAGAGAATCAACTGAAACATTTACCTTGTTTTCAAGCTAGTTTTCATCCATCATGGTTGGAAAGAAAACTAAAATCATTCATCATCTAAGGAGGTGAACATGTCAACAAACCAAGACACTCGCCCGCCATTGCCGCCCTTTACCAGGGAAACAGCGTCCCAAAAGGTACGAATGGCTGAAGACGGGTGGAACACGTGCAACCCTGAAAAAATTGCTCTTGCGTACACTCCGGATAGTATCTGGCGAAACCGCTCTGAGTTTCTTTCTGGACGTGAAGAGATTGTTCAATTCTTAAAACGAAAATGGATCAAAGAATTAGACTACCGCTTAATTAAGGAACTATGGGCTTTTGATAATGCACGCATTGCGGTACGTTTTGCCTATGAATGGCATGACGATTCTAGTAATTGGTTTCGTTCTTATGGGAATGAGAATTGGGAATTTAATGAAAAAGGGCTTATGATTCGTCGTGTTGCAAGTATAAATGACCTCTCAATAAAAGAAGCTGATCGCAAATATCACTGGCCTCTGGGACGTCGCCCTGATGATCATCCAGGATTGTCAGAACTCGATCTCTGATAGAGATAATTGATTAGAACCAACATAGCTTAAATTCAATTCTATTTTTAGGGATAAAACAATTATGAGTGTTAATAATATCTAAGAATACGCGCCCAATTATATTTTGAAAAGAATTCCAGCCATATACCAAATTTTAAAATTTTGGCTCCCAATTTTTGTTTGAAAATAATAGCAGGTGTATTATAGGCTATAGAATAACTGTAAAATTTTGTTATTCCGATAGCATGCAACGATTTATAACACTGAAATCTTACTGCTGGTGCCAAACCCTTTCCGCGAAAAGCAGGGAAAGTATATGCATCAAATAAGTATGCTTCATTCTTTTTTAAAGGAAAAGGGTCTCCAATAAAATTGCATTTCTCTATATTTACCCAAGTGAACGCTGCAAGTTGACCATTAAATTTAACCCCAAAACACTTTTTACCCTGGTCCAGTAGCTTTTTATATGAATCGATAGTATTCCACCCACGATCTTGGGATATAGATTCCATATCCTCGTGTGTAAGTTCAAGTGACTCATAGGCTTTAAGACAATTATTGAATTTATTTTCAAAACTTTCTATATAATATTCTTGAAATATGTAAAACGGGCGAATGTTTATGCCTATTTTCGCTATTCGTGTGAAAATCGCTTCCAGAAAAAGACCGTGCTTAAACAATCTTTTTATTTTTTGAGGAAGACTATAATTATATGGCATAGTTATTGCCTTTTTTTAATTAGTTGTTCCAAGTAATACTATACCTTGAGAAAAGCTCTTGCTTCTTTTTTGGAAAAAGGAGTTCTTCCGAGTGCTTTTCCTATATCTATAGTTCTTTTAATTAATTTTCCATTTGTTGCCAGGATTGTTCTTTTTTTGTCAAACCAGATATTATCCTCTAAACCGACACGAACACCCCCACCACTAATCATAGCCATGGTGTTCATATTTAGCTGATGCTCACCGATACCACCTGCCGACCAGTAACTGCCAGTAGGAAGATCATTCACCATAAGGCCCATGTTTAGCATATTGGCTTGAGCACAGGCAATATTTCCAAGAATAATATTAAAATAATAAGGCTTTTTTATCCATCCTTTTCTAATAAGGTAACGCGCATAATTAATCATGCCGATATCAAATGCTTCAAGTTCTGGTCGGATACCATTTGTGATCATTTTCCTTGCCAGGGCTTTAATTGTATCTGGGCTGTTTATACTCGCCTGTTTATTAAAGTTTAAAGAACTGAGCGTTAAACTGCCAAAATCAGGTTTTAAATCATTTTTTAGTTCAAGAACTTCTGAGCGTTTTTCAAATATTCCGGAATCTCTTCCACTCGTTGAAACACATATAATTATAGATTTATCCTTTTTCCTAATTCCGGAGATAATTTCAGCATAAATATCCTTCTTATGTGTCGGTTGGCCCGTTAAAGGGTCTCTTGCATGGAGATGGACCATATTGGCGCCGATGTCAGACGCTTCCAAAGTCTGTTCCACAATCTCTCTTGGCAAAATTGGCACATGCTCAGTCATTTCTTTTGTAGGGATCATTCCAGTAGGGGTAAAATTAAGTATGTATTTATTATCCATATAACACCTTTTTATAAAATTTTTATTGATAAGGGCCTTTTCAATAATGTACCCTCTTTGTTCTCTGTGTAAAAAATCTCATTGCTCCTTATTAAAGCACTCTGATAATTTCACTAAAAGCTGAGAACTCTCAATAAACTCTGAATGTTTTGCTTGAATTCCTATACATCTCAAATGGCCAGTAATATACTCTCTCCAACCTTGTATTATTTTATTTTCTTTTTGATCTGTTTCGATTGAATTATAAAGAAGGATTAAATCACCTTCATATCGCTTTGGCTTATAATTAAACAAAGGTTCATAATGCTTTTGTTCTATATACCAATATCGAAGTTTCTGCGGGATAGGATTATTCAAAAAACGATAGATTAAACAAACATTTAATTTATAATATTTTTTCAATCGATCTAAAACAGATTTAAAAATATTTGCAGCAATATTTTCTTTTACAGATTTATCAGTATTAAAAAGTTTTGTTAGAATCCTTTCTTTAACAGGAGCTTTATACTCTTGGCGATCTTTGGCCATTGACGCAGGATCAAAGGTATCCAATAATATCAGACGATCTATTGCATGTCCTTGTTTTTTGAGTTGCTGGGCTATTTCATAAGCGATAAGCCCTCCCATACACCCCCCACATAAATTATAAGGACCCTGGGGTTGAATA
The DNA here is from genome assembly GCA_033852015.1 of Desulfobacula sp. GTDB lineage: Bacteria > Desulfobacterota > Desulfobacteria > Desulfobacterales > Desulfobacteraceae > Desulfobacula. The sequence goes on along the minus strand of JAWSVH010000056.1, from coordinate 9,948 downwards.
CTCAAAATTTCTGTAATGTAATGTTCAGCCATTCGCTCAATCGTCTGGATGGGTTCCGATAGACCATCCAGTCCACGAGCCTGCAACCCATACAGGGCACGATCCTTACCAATAACAGAAGAAAAATGATAATAGTTTAAAACATTTCCACCGATAGCGTGTATGCAAAATAACGGTGGTTTGCTTCCCTTCGGTTGTATCGGAACCAAAGAAGCCCATTTCGAGTCTTTATTATCTCTAATAAATTTATTATCACTAAATGATTCAGAAGAAAATTTCTTATTTGGCCCTTTGTTTACATATCCTTCAATAAGAAAAGCAAGTTCTTCAACTGTCGGTGCTCTTAAAAAACTATCAAGAGGAATATCGATCTTAAAATTCTTTGAAAGCTTGGAGACAATAGCCACGGAAAGAAGTGAGTGACCTCCGATTTCAAAAAAATTATCGTCGAGACTTACTTTTTCAATATCCAAAACATCCTTCCAGACTTTAACAACCTGTTGTTCAAAAATGGTTTTGGGTTCAATGACATCCTTCTTTGATACCCCGATATCCAAATCCATTGATGATAGATACTTTCTATCTATTTTCCCTGCTGGAGTTAATTGAAAGATTTTGGTCTCTATAAAAAACTGTGGAATCATATAATCGGGCAATTTGGTATGCAGATAAGATCTTAATTCTTTGTGGTTGATATCAGATATAGCAATAATATATGCGACAAGCATCAAATTATTGTGTTTGTCTTCTTTCAACACAACCACTGCCTGTTTTACAGCAACATGCTCAATAAGGGCCAATTCAATTTCGCCAGGTTCAATACGATGACCTCGCACTTTAAGCTGAAAATCGTTCCTTCCCATATATTCTATATTGCCATCTTCATGATACTTAGCCAAGTCTCCTGTCTTATAGATCTTTAATCCCTGTGAGGGTAAGAAATCTGGTTTGATAAAGGCTGAGTTTGTAAGGTCATCCCTATTGAGATAACCGTAAGTTACACTGTCTCCACCAATATAAAGCTCTCCAACACAGCCGATTGGTACAGGTTGCATTTTTGTATCCAAAATATAAATTTGAGTATTTGCTATGGGTTTACCAATTAAAATATGGGAAAAATTATTCTTGATTTTATAGCAGGTTGACCAGACAGTAGTTTCAGTAGGTCCATACATATTCCAGATTGATTTAGCCCGTCCTATTAGCTCATGGGCTAGGTCTTTAGGAAATGCCTCCCCACCACATAGAATTTTAAGATCTTTGTTGCCTTCCCACCCACAAGCAAGCATTAGACGCCATGTACTTGGTGTGGCTTGCATTATATTCACTTTAAAACGGTTAAGTGAACTGATTAATTTATACCCATTGACAGAAGTATCTTTACTGACAATTACAGTTTTTGCGCCGGTGATGAGTGGTAGAAACAGTTCTAACACTGCTATATCAAATGATAGAGTCGTCACTGCCAAAAGTGTGTCATCGGATGAGATTCCTGGTTTATCGGCCATGCTGGTTAAAAAATTAACCACCGCTCTATGTGGAATCTGGACCCCTTTCGGTAACCCTGTGGAGCCAGATGTAAAAATGATATAGGCAATGTTTTCAGGCTTTACTTCTTTTTTTAATATGGGATTGCGATAATCTCTATTAGAAATTTTTTCCCAATCTGTATCTATAAAAATATTTTTTGCATTGTTTTGGGGAAGCTTGGCGTGCAGCGATTGCTGGGTGATAAGAATAGATATTTTTGTCTCTTCTATCATATAGGCAAGCCGTTCATCAGGATAGTCAGGATCTAAAGGCAAATATGCACCTCCCGCCTTGAGAATGCCTAAAAGAGCGATCAACATCTCTATTGATCGCTCAATGCAGATACCCACAAAAACGTCAGGTTGAATATCATAATCACTAAGATAATTTGCAAGTTTATTGGCCTTTTGGTTAAGTTCTTCGTATGTAATACTTTTGTTTCCAAAACAGGCCGCAATTGCGTTAGGAGTTTTCTCAACTTGGTATTCAAAAAGCTGGTGCAGGCAATTGTGTTTGGGGTATTCAGTTTCAGTTTTATTCCACAAATTTATGTTTTGAAAGTCAATGTTTGGTATAACCGGTAGGTCAGAAATTGATTGAGACGGATCGGTAATAATTCCTTCGAGAAGCACTTTAAAGCTATTCAGCAACCTTCTTATTGTTGAAGGCTTGAACAGATCTGTATTGTAATTTACAAGGAGATTCAATCCATCTTTTGTAAATGTATTTGTGAAACATAAATCAGTTTGGGTAAATGATACTTCAATATCTTCAGGTTCCCATGAAATATTTTTTAATTTAACGATTCCATCTGGTTTAGGTAAAAATATAAACAGCACCTGAAACAATGGTGTTAAACTTAAATCTCTTTTAATATTTAATTTTTCGATGAGTCGTTCAAGTGGCATTTCCTGATTGTTTAGAGCTCCAATAATAATATTTTTTGTCTGATCAAGCAACTCAAGAAATGAAACGTCTTTTTCAATTTTAGTCCGAATAACCTGCGTGTTGGTAAAATACCCAATAACATTTGAAATTTCTTTATATGGACGGTTGGCTAAGGGAACTCCGATACAAAAATCATTCTGATTTGTATACCGGTGAAGAAGAATGGTTAATGCATCAAATAAGACCATAAATAATGTTGCCATCTGGGTGCGACCTATTTCTGAAAGGGCATTTACCATTGTGTCCGGAATAAGTAATTTTTCCATAGCTCCTGCAAAAGTTTGAACAGCCGGTCTCTGGTAATCCAACGGCATTTGTAGAACGGGAAGCTCTCCTTTTAAATGATCCATCCAATATTTTAATTGTTTCTGATACGCGTTAGAATGTAGCCATTCTTTCTGCCAGACTGAATAGTCTGTATATTGTATTGAAAGCTCAGGTAATTGTACCTTGTCGCCCTTAATTAAAGAATTATAAATTTCAAACAGTTCATTCTGAAAAATAGTATGGGAAATCCCATCAAAAACAATGTGATGTGTCATGAAAAATAATACATGCTCTATTGGCGATAACCGTATAATGCGTACACGAAATAAAGGGGATTCAGACAGTTTAAATGATTTGGCCGCTTGACTCGCTAAATATTCTTTAAGCTTCATTTCATGATTTTTTTTCTCAATATCATGGAAGTCTATAATCGGAATATCAATTACTATAGATTTAGCAATCACTTGAACTGAGAGATCTTTTTCTAATTTAAAAGTAGTTCGTAACGATTCATGACGCTCAATAATTTTGTTTAGTGACTGTTTTAGAATCACAATATCAAGATCACCATTAAATCTTATTGCAAAGGGAATATTATATTCAATGGAATCTGGGAAAACCTGCTTGATAAACCAGAGAGGTAATTGCATTGATGATAAAGGCAAATTTCTGTAACGAGGGAAGGGAAATATTTTATTATTTAAGGCACTCTGATTCAACATATTATTTCTTTTTATGTGGCATTGTTTATTGTCTAATAATTGATCAATCCCTTCAATTGTTGGGGACACTATAAATTGCTTTATCGTATTTTTTTTTTCAATCTTTTTTAGGTGGGAAGGATCGATACCTTCGGTAAGCTTTTTCCTGGCTTCAAAATGTAGATCTCTGGCTTTTTTCAAAGTAATTTGGGGATACACTCCCAGAGCGAGGGTTTTACGTTTTTTTAGATAGCGATAGTCATACCGCCAATACTTTCCAGTTTTAGTGACCAGCAAATACATGCCCTCACCGTCGGTTAGCTTTTGCTGTTTTGATCCTGGCTTTATGTTTTTTACTTCTTGTGTGGTAAGCTTGCCCATCGGTCATCTCCTCTGACAATAAATAGATTCCGAAGGTTGACGGTATTTATTTTTGATACCGTCAACTAACGCCATTCATGACGGTATGTCAAGAGATATGTGATTTTATTTTTGGTGGAGATAATTATTCTTGAGTTGGAGCAACCGGTTCATTAATATCTATATATTAGAGTGATCCTAACCCAAATTGTACACACGAAGTTAAGTTAATCCCCAATTTATAACCATGGGTTCCAGACTGTCCTAATATTGAAGATATTATCAGCTTCTTTGAATTTTGAAAAAAATATTACCCTCACTGAATCCCTATAATAAAATAAATTGAAACAATTCCCAGCCCAATCCCAACAGCAGAAAAGATATCAAGTTTTTCTCCCCATAAAACCCCGGCGATAACCACACACAGCATCACACCAACTGTCATTACCGGGCTTATTTTGCTTATGGGAAAATATTTCAACGTGATTGCATAAAATACAAAAGCAATGCCGTAGGACAACACGCTCATAAATATCCAAGCCATCCACAACACAGATTTAATATTATACATTGCCGCTTTCTTAAGCAACACCTGTGCAATAGCAGAGAACAAAACCCCTAATGCCACCCATAAATATTTATTCATTTTTTTCTTTCACAATATAAAGAGGACGCCTTTTGGATTCCATAAAAATTTTACCAATATATTCACCGATAATTCCCAAAATTATCAACTGAATACCACCAACAAATAGAATACTGACAATCACTGAAGTCCACCCGGATATTGTTTGATCTGTGAACAAATGAACACATAATGAATAAAATCCGTATAAAAACGTCAGACCCGACATAAACATACCCAATAAGGTAGCCAAATGAAGGGGCCGGATACTGAATGAAGTGATACCGTTTGTTGCCAGAAGAAGCATTTTTTTAAAGGAATATTTGCTGACTCCGGCATGCCGTTGCTTGGGCAGATACTCAATACATGCCTGTTTAAAACCGACCCAGGGAATCATTCCCCTGAAATAAATAAATTGTTCCTGCAACCCGGCCAATACATCCACAACCTTTCGATCGAGTAAGCGAAAATCGGCTGTCCCGGATTCCATATCAAAATCAGACAAGAATCTCATTAGCCAATAAAAAAACATGGAAGAGATTCTTTTAAAAAAAGGCAATCGTTTATCATCCTGACGTTTGGTATAAACAATGTCAAAGCCCTGTTTCCATTTTTGTATCAGGTCTGGAATCATTTCAGGAGGATGTTGCATATCGGCATCCATTGAAATCACACAATCCCCTTTTGCATAATCAATTCCAGCCTTCAGAGCTATCTGGTGTCCGAAATTTCTTGAAAAAGACAGATATTTCACTTCTTCGTATCTACTGCTATAGTCCTTAATGATGTTTAATGTTCTATCAGTACTGCCGTCATCTACAAAGATAATCTCAAACTTACAGTCAGGCACCCTTATTGAACATAACAAATCCACCAAAACTGAAATATTTGCCTCTTCATTAAAGGAAGGGATAACAATCGTAATTAATTTTTGCATAAATCAAGCCTATCAGATCAACAGAGACCTATTAAAAAAATTTAAAGAAACATAGCATCAAAAAGATATATAATGCAAAAAATATCTTGTAACTCAGTTAAATTTACTCGCGTATATGTGGTCTGAAAGAATTTCAAAAAACCGAGAGTTCCAAAATCATCAGTAAATGTCAAACATAAACACGAATAATTAACGCAATTTTTATTAATTGGACATATAAAATTGATATTCTAAAATGTTCTGTGATATTGCGTTGTCTGAATGAAGGAGGACACCTATATGGGCAAAGAAATAAAATCGCTCTAATACTTTCTTTGCTTCTAACGTTCCAGGCAGAAATGATATTCGAGTTATTAAAAAAGGACTGATGCTTATTTAAAATAAATGGCGACGTTGATTCTATTTACAAACTCTTAAGAACAGATAAATCAATTCGCCAATAGACGCATAAATAATTACTTTAATTGACAATAAAATTTGGTGGAGGCGGCGGGAGTTGAACCGAGATCCTCAAAACATCCTAATAACTTGATATTACAACAAATTTAATATTCGCCCTTCTGCTGCACACGTTAAAGTGGACAAGTGCGGTGGACAAGTCTCCCTTGAGTTATATCCATGCACCATACTTTTTTTTTACACTGGTTCACCCAGAAAAATCAAGAGTGAAATCTTCAATCAGGAATCAAGGAATAATTTCCTTGAGGATTGATGGTCATAAGAATATACCCAAAATGGATCTTCTTATCTATTAAACGAACCGACTTATCTACTTTCATACCGAACTTGAGTTCAATAGGGCCAATCTTCAGGCACAAGTTTTAAGCCTCCACGCCATCGTTCCCTTATTGAACTCTGATACCAGTCTTCATCAATATCAGCATGTTCAGTTATTATCACCTGAAACTCAGGAGCAAGCTCCTTCACAAAATCAACCACCATTTTAAACATTCTACGCAATTCCTGACGGTCATCATCCGTTAGCTCACCTATCGATCTATCCTCAACTTGTTCGGGGGGAAAGTAAACCTGCGATGGTTGATCCAGAAATAAAATGCGTGGGACTGGTCTATGGTATTTAGCAAACCACTTGTGGAGGGCCAAATGTCCAATCAAATGATAGCCAACCCAATTCTCTCCACTCCCCATTCTTTCCATGGGAATAAGCCCTTCTGAAGTGCAAGCAACTATTGTTAATTTCTTTAAATTAAAACGAAGTGGATGCCCTGAGTGTTCAAGATGAAGATGAGCAGCCAGATCCGACATCTCAAGACTCAATAAAGATACAATTGACTCTAACTTTTCTTGGATAACCTCATCTGCTAACTGCCTTTTAATTTCCTCAATCTCCATTCGCAGTCTCTCTGCTTTACTTTCAAGTACTTGGGTATCTGGCAACTCAGGTAGGCTCTCAAGGAAAAGGCTTATCCGACCTAAGATATGTGACTTCTTGGCGGCATCATCCTTAATTTTCTGAAGATGTTCATCAGCTTTTTTTACGGCAAACATCTCATCTCTGTTTTGGCGAAGTTTCTCCTTGGTAACAGAAAGACTATCTAACACTTCACCCAATGCTTTCTCGATGTGGGGTGCATTCCGAGAAACCCTTTCAAGCTGCTCACTGATTTGAGACAAAGATTCTTGCATATCGATTAAATTATTAACAGGGACATAATTGCCAAACTCTGATGAACAAAGAGGACATATATGTTGTGTGTCTTCATCAAAGATACCGATACTAACCAATCTAGCATGGTGCTCCGTTGCCTCTGCTGTAAATCCTGATTCAGCCTTTCCCAACGAACGAACCGCATAGATTTGATTCTCCAGTTGCCGTTTCTCTGTTAATAAGGTTTCCCTTTTATCAGAAAGGCGATCGTATTCTTCTGATCCAGCGTCAGGCTCCTCAATTTGTTCTATTGGTCTTTTTGCCACTTCTTTCAAACTATTAACGATCTCTTCCCACTCATTGAAATCTGCATGGGTGCTAAGCCCAGTAGCCCTGGCTTGCGCAAGTAGTTCTCCTGCCTTACCTATTCCGTCACCACGCAAAGCTTTTAAACCATCAAGTTTTCGCAGTACTGTTCTTAACTCTCCTTTTAATCGTCGCAGAAGTTCTTGGTTCTTCACATAATCATCATCAACAACTCCAAGCAGATATGGCAAAACATCTTTCAGAGCCTGCGCCTTCCAGTGGTCATCAGCACTATGGAACAACTGACTTCTACGTATAATCTCGTCTTGTGGTTGAAAGCATAACATCAATCCGTGGCGAACCGTAGTTGAGAGAGGCAATCTTTTCTGCCCATCTGGTGGCATATGAATATTCTCTTTTATCCCTACCCATTTTGATACGGTTTCGATCAACCCATTAGTATTGGTGTTTTGATGAATACTTATAACCTCTGGAATCTTCACATCTCCACCTGTTACCAAATAGCATTCCTCTGAAGAATTAGAAGTAGGAGAAGGGCATTTTCTTGCTATGAATCCCTTGGTATTTCCTATTTGTAAACGGAGCCCAAACCAAGACACAGAACGCCGAATAATTCCGTCTGGAACATTACAGCTTCGACTACCTAAGCAATAATCGACGATATCTATTAAAGCCGACTTGCCAGTTTTGGATGCTCCAGTAATTACGTTTACTTCACCAACCTTAAAAGGCAAAATACGTTTTCTACCGTCATGTGAGTAAAGGACAATATCACTGATTTGAATACTCATGGTCGAACCTCAAATAAGGTAAATATAGTTTCTGGCGAACCAGTATGAGCAAACCACTTGCCCAAAAACTCAGCCTTCTTAAAACATTCTCTAACCTCGTCAGATGATGAGCGAGATGACTTATTAATTTTACGAGAATAACTTGTATTGCAAAACAACTCATTACCTTCAATATGCAAAAGCTGAGAGCTACAACCAAGTATAATAGCTTCTTTTGTATATGGTACAAGTGTCTGTGCCCTATCTGGCAAGCTAGCAATGTGTAATGGTTGAGAATTAATCCATACAGGCAGGGAAGATCTTATCTGAATAGGTAAGGATGCTCTCGACTTCTGGTGCAGAACTATAGGAAGAAGTAGAAAGCTCTCTATATAAGAAAGTGATCGTCTAGGCGAAGCTGCATATTCTTTTGCACCTTTACATCCATACCAAAGAATAGTGGAACAGAATGCAGGATTTAATAAGTTACGCTCTTCATGTGATCTGTGTTGCCTGACATTCAATGTATTTCCCCTTCTAAGAGGTACTGGAGTCGTTTTTTAAACTCTGGATGCCAACCTATTTTCAGTTCATTTGCGAGAATGTGTAGGGAGCCCCTTGTTATAAACGAATCTGTTACTCCAGGTTTGATTCGTGCATTTACTGAGCCCATTTCTGCCCATCGGAGGACATCTAATGCTGCCATCTTTTTTGTCTCCTCAGCAGCTTCCTCACCAACTCGATCTTCCATATCTGCAAAAATCAATTCCCATTCTTCAATCAATGTCTTTTCGTAAATAGTAAGATCCCCAACAAATAAAAGATCTTGACGCTGCCATCGTGAACGCTGCTCGAATGCACGATAGTAGTCCCTTATTGCAGCAGTTATTCTTGTTTTGTTGCTTGTTGCTAATTCTACTTGATGGACAAAAGGAAAGCTATGGAGCACTTCAACCGTCTCATCCTGCAACTCATAATTCAAAAGATCGTCAGAAATAGGCAATGAATCACTCTTGAATCTATCTCGCAAATCAGCCATCTGCGCCTCTAACTCATCAGAAAGTATTCGGTTCCTTGTATCTACATTTCTGAGTTGGGTTACAGCACGGCCAAACCACCACCCCTCAAGATAGCTAAGAAATGTTTCCAAACTCGATCGATCTACGGCATGAAAAACTTCTTCACAGAGGAGTTTTTTGAGGTCATCAATGTCGGGAGCTGCATCAATTATTATTATTTGCTCCACTAACACCCTACGTTCTGTATGACTTTTCCTGAGGAAGGCTTCATAGGCGGCTGCATTGGCCTGATTCGTTGAACTTTGAGCCACTGCCTCCATACCTTGTAGAGCATCTTCAATTCTTCTTTCATTGCTCTTCAGGTACGCTGATATCGTTCCAGATGCCGCATTCTCTGTTGTAACAAGGTAAAGCATCGTCTCATCTGTAATCTCCCCTGCATCTTTCGCTGCAATCCATATACGAATTGTTTTCCAAAGGTCGGGCGATGCGTCAGTAAGGTTTGCGCCTCTGTGTTTATGATGCTTGGTTTGAAGTAGTTCTATAGGTAATCCAGCAGACTCAAAAGCCACATCATCTAATATCTCTATTGATGCCTCAAAAGTAGCTTCTTCTTTCAATCGTTGGAGGCTCCATAGTAAAGCACACCTGATTTGATATAAGTACCCTATAGCAGGATCGACAGCGGAGAATTGGTCAGTATTTTCGGGCATAATAATCTACTTCCATATATTCAATTCACTAATAGCTACTGATACAGATGAATCGGAGGTTGCCCTACCGCTTTTAATTGAGGCTTTTAGACGACTATGTTTAAAGCAGACTGGGCGATCATTACGGTGGTCCCCAAAAAAC
>JAWSVH010000055.1:0-650 GCA_033852015.1 Desulfobacula sp. | reverse complement strand
CCCTGCCCGTGGTTGTTGATAGAATCATCAGTGTTGCATCAGATACAAAGACAACGACTGAAGAACTTGCAGAAGTCATCTCCTACGACCAGGGAATGACAAACAAACTATTAAAGCTTGCCAACTCAATTTATTATGCCCAGAGGACAAAAGTCGAAACCATCAAAAGATCTATTTCTGTCATTGGATTTGATGAGATTATCGGCATAGCCCTTGGAATGGGAATCTTATCCTCATTCACTGATAAATCTGGTTTAAGCCTTGATATGAAAGCATTATGGATACATGGTATCGGAGTAGCAACCGTTTCTAAGGAGTTGGCCAAAAGAACCAACCCAGCCATAGCCAATAAAATTTTTATCCCAGGCCTGCTCCATGATATGGGAAAAGTCATTTTTTCTGTTTATTTTAAAGACGAATATCGAAAAGTAAGAATGCTTGCCATGGAAAAAAAGAAACCACTCTATTTTGCAGAAAATGCCATTTTAAAAATAGACCATGCCGTATTATCTGCACTTCTCATGAAACGGTGGAATTTTCCCCAGTCAAGCATTCTGCCATGTCGTTTTCACCATAACCCAGAATCTGCACCGATAAAATATAAACACCAGTCATTAATTATAAACCTGGCAGATTACCTGACACAAAAG
>JAWSVH010000241.1:0-3374 GCA_033852015.1 Desulfobacula sp. | reverse complement strand
AGCAAAAGATGTAAGGCGTTTTCCACTGGCATTATACGGAGAAATTCTTACCAGCCGATGATCCCCGGATTCAACCTTCATAAATCCATAGCAATAATTGCCTGATACCCTTAACGTAGCACCTTTGAGGCCGGCTTCATCACCAGGCTGAAAATCAATCACCTGGTATTTAAACCCTTTTTTATCCATCCACCGGGTATACATGCGAAACAACATTTCAGCCCAATCCTGGGAATCTGTTCCTCCGGCACCGGCATTAATAGAAACAAGGGCGTCTTTATCATCATCTTCACCATCAAGGGTGATCCGGACAGAAAACTTTTTAATTTTTTCCTCAAGTCCAGATAAAAGCGCTCCGACTTCCTGTTCGCTTTCCTTATCTGATTCTTCCTGGGCCATCTCTAAAAGGATATCAGCGTCTTCGATCTCTTTATAAATATTTTCCCATGTTTCCAGGATATCTGAAAGGTAGGTTCTCTCTTTTAGAAGGGCTGTGGCTTTCTCCTGATCTTGCCAGAAATCTTCTTTAGACATGATATGTTCAAGTTCACCAAACCGATTTTGTTTAACAGGAAGGTCAAAGATACTCCTTGAGTTTCTCAGCTTTAGTATAAATCGATTGAACAATTTGTTTTAATTCTACACTCATGTTGATTTCTCCTAAGCTTTTTTTCCAAATATCTTTTTGGCACCTTTTAACATAAAAACAAAACCAATTGCAACAATTGCAATCATCGCAAAGATATCCCCACGCGCCGTATAAAAACTGACCCTGTCAAGTTTAACAAGTTTTCTTGTTATGGCCGTATCAGTGAACAATCGAGTCGTATCAAGAATTTTTCCAGTGGGATCAATAAAGCCTGATATTCCTGTATTAGCGGCTCTGGCAACACTTCTTCGATTTTCAATTGCTCGAAAGACAGCAATAGCAAAATGCTGTTGAGCTGCAGAGGTGTATCCAAACCAGGCATCATTGGTAATCGTGGTGAGAATATCAGCCCCATTTTTTACAAATCCTGATGATATAGAAGGGAACAAAATTTCAAAGCAAATCAAAACTCCGGTCGTATTATCCTTAAATTCCAAAGGCTTATAACTCTTGCTTCCGGGAGAAAAATTGCCTGCCTGGGCTGTGATTTTCCCTAGAAAAGTCAGATATTCTCCCAGAGGAACATATTCACCAAAAGGCACCAGATGGTTTTTATCATACGTACCTGTTACAATAGCTGATGGGTTAAACATATATGCTCTGTTATAATATCTTGTCTGTTTTTCTTCTAAACTAAAAGATGGGCTACCAATAAGAAAATGAGTATTAGACCACTTTATAAATTCATCGACTTTACTGGATGCAGGCCGGTCAAGCCCATAATAAAAAGGTAATGCCGTCTCGGGCCAAATCACCAGATCTGGTTTATTTTTAAAGGTCGTAGCAGACAGATCAATATATTTTTCCACAGTACGAACTTTAAAAGCATTGTCCCACTTTACATCCTGTTTAATATTACCTTGAACGACACTAACGATGGTGTTCGGAGCCAATTTTATTTCATCGTCAATAATATTTATCTTCTGATGACCATAATAAAACACACCCCCTAAAATAAGAACGGTATAAATTATTTCCGGTATCGGTTTTTTTTGTCTTTCTTTCAAAGAGATCCAAAGTAAGGCGACAACAAAATTCACAAGAACAACAAGAAAGGAAATCCCGTAGACACCTGTGAAATCAGCAATCTGAATAAACTTTAAATTCAAATACTGACTATACCCTAATGCCCCCCAGGAAAATCCGGTAAAAGCATATGTGCGAACATATTCAAGGCTTGTCCATAACGCTGCTGCCAAAAGAGGCGTATACCAGGCAGCAAAAGATATTTTTCTTAAAAGATAAGCAAAGATTGCAGGATATAAAGCAAGATAAAGACATAAAGATATCAATGTACATACAGCAAGGATAATGGGCAGGCCGCCATAGATATGTACCGTGGGAATAATCCAATAAATCAAGGTTAAAAAATGAAAAAGCCCAGTATAAAACCCAAATAAGAAAGCCTGTTTTGGTGCCATTTGCCGGATAGATAACAACATTGGAACCAAAGCCAAAAAAACAAGATAAGACAATTGTGACTTGGGAAAAGCAAGGGTCAAACATACGCCACTGATAAGTGCCGGGTAATATCTAATCAGGAATAAATTAATTTTTTTTAGTATCATTATTTTCTGGTCTTATATTATAAAAGAAAGTCTGCTATACTTAACAATAAGTCAACGGGCAGTCAAATTGAGATAGTAATAACAGGTAACCTTTTTCATGAAAATTAGCCAACAGAATAATGGATATGAGATACGTTTAGGGGATACTTCAACGATTCATGAACCCTTTGATTTAAACGAATCCGACTTAACGGCTGAAGAAATGAAAATCATATTGGAAAGTTCTCCAGCAGGAATTGCCGTTATAAAAAATCGGGTACTTGGCTGGGCCAATGATCGTCTTTATTCGATGCTCGGATTTGAAATAGACTCCTTAAAAGGCAAAAATACCCGCGTACTTTATAATAATGACAGAGAATATGATCGTGTTGGTGATAAGCTGTATTCCAATGCAGATAAATATGGGAATGCCTTAATTGAGACACGACTTGTCAGAAAAGACAAAAGTTTTTTTGACTGCAGGATCCGGGCATCAAAAATTGATAAGAAAGATCCCTCCAAAGGATTTATCGTCATTATAACTGATATTTCAGAACTCAAACTGCTTCAAATTCAACTTCAGCAAGCACAAAAAATGGAAGCCATTGGCGTTCTGGCAGGCGGGATATCCCATGATTTTAATAACATTCTAATGGGCATTCAAGGCCATTTATCCTTAATGCAAATTGATATCACCGCAGTTGAAAAAGTCAAATCCCATACCCGGCATATCACAAAGCTTGTAAAAACTGCAGCAGAATTGACCAGTCGGTTACTTGGATTTGCAAGAGGTGGCAAATACCAGATCACCACGTTGGATGCAAATGAATTGGTCGCCCTGGCTTTAAATATTTTTAAACCCACCCGAAAGGATATTACCATTCATGAAAATTTTGAAGAAAAATTACACTTGGTGGAAGCAGACCAATCTCAACTCGAACAGGTCTTTTTAAACCTGTTAATAAATGCTTCCCAGGCCATGCCTGAACATGGAGATATTTATGTAACCACTCAAAATATGTTCATTGAAGAAAACCATGACTATCCTTTTATAATTAGCCCTGGCCGTTACATTAAAGTGACGGTAAAAGATACTGGAATCGGTATGGATACAGAGACCCAGAAAAAAATCTTTGACCCTTTCTTTTCCACAAAAGAAATCGGGGATAAAGAAGGCA
>JAWSVH010000240.1:0-6728 GCA_033852015.1 Desulfobacula sp. | reverse complement strand
ACCATTCACAACCAAGATAAAAAAAGCAAAGCACTAAAGGACATATAGTGTACTCAAGAGAGAATTTAGATGATTAGAACCTTTTTTACATATGATTTCTCTTAAGTTATTTGTTGGTTTTATTGACATAAAGATGCTTCTTGTTTAAAGTTTGGCATGAAAAAAATACTCTTATTCCCATTTGCTCTTATGGCTTTTTTTATTGGTAAATTCAGTTGGACTGCACCGCTATGGCTCAAAGGATTAAATAACGCACGTAAGAAAAACCCGAAATTTTCATTTGGTATTATTGTGGTGGCAGTAATCGCTGTTGGTGCCTATCTCTATTTCGATTCACTGCCAAATCCGGTCATGGTTAAAGCTGAATTTGACGATCTCAAGATTACGCCGAATTACAAAGATGCAAAACCGGATAATTTAAATATATGGTTCGAATATGACTTTTCAAAGCTAAATGCAGATCAAATAGCACTGGATGGTGTGCCGTCGGTGGCAAGGATAGACCTGGTGGGCCAGGAAATTACCGTAGGCATTAAGCTACAACCGAGTAAAAAAGGAAAATGGACCTGGATAACTGACAGACATATCAGGTTTGTACCGGAAACCGACTGGCCGGCTGGCACGGAGTATAAAATTAGTTTTGATAAAACTCCTTTTTCTAAAGAAACGCTCTTTTCTAAAAACACTTATCAGTTTTCAACACCTGTGTTCAATGCAGAATTCAGTCAAATTAACTTCTACCAGGATCCACAGGATATTTCATTACGAAGGGTTGTCTCAACATTGAAGTTTTCACATCCCATTGATCAGACAACTTTTGAGAAAAACATTTCAATGGGAATGAGGCCGTCAGGTAAGAATATTACAGCTACGCCCGTATCCTATAATTTTAAACTTACTTACGATAAGAATTCTCGTGAGGCGTATATTCTTTCCGAACCTGTTAAACTGCCGGATCAATCCAATTATATGAAAGTACTTCTAAAAAAGGGTGTTAAATCACTTCTTGGCGGAGAGGGAATAAAAGAGGATATAGAAACCAAGATTGTTATACCTGATATTTACAGCTTTTTTAAGGTGGTCAATGCCGGCTTAAAGATTGTAAAAAATGAAAAGAATGAACCAGAGCAGGTATTGATGCTCGAATTTACAGATGATATCTTCCAGGAAGAATTATTAGGTAAATTTTCTTTATATCTTTTGCCACAAAAAGGGGAGAGAAATGGTAAATCCTTTTGGAAAGGACCTCGCCAAGTAAATGAAAATGTACTTTCAGATAGTAAAAAAATCCAATTCAGGGTAATCCCAAATGAGAAGAATTTCTCCAAATTTTATAGTTTTATTATTGATGTTCCTGAAAACAAATATCTATATATTAAAATCAACAAAGGGCTTATCTCGGTTAATAAATTCATCCACCCTTCATTTTACGATTCAATATTACGTTCACCAAAATACCCGAAAGAAGTTAAGATCGCTGGTGAAGGCTCTATTTTAACTTTTTCCGGAGATCATCGCTTAAGTGTGGTTTCCCGGGGGGTTCCCGCTTTGAAATACAGTGTGGGACGCCTATTGAAAAATCAACTTTATCATCTTGTGAGCCAATCTTACGGAGATATCACAAATCCGAAGTTTAGAAATTATTCCTTTGATGAGCAAAATCTTTCAGAGTTTGGTACAAAGGTCGTTGATCTATGGAAGACTCATCCAAAAGAAGCAAATTACTCTTCGTTTGATCTTACGCAGTACCTTCCCGAAGAAAAAAATCGGTTTGGGCTGTTTTTTATTGAGGTAAAAGCCTGGGATACGAGAAATAACCGTGAAATATATGGTGCTACCGACAACCGCATGGTCCTGGTAACTGACCTGGGAATTATTGTTAAGAATAATGCGGATAGAACACATGATATTTTTGTTCAGTCAATTGAGGATGGAAATCCAGTAGAGGGTGCCAAAGTCGAGCTTCTGGGGAAAAACGGTATGGTCCTATTAGATGGCAAAACAGGTCAGGATGGCCATGTTTCACTGCCTTCCACAAAAGGTCTGAGCCGGGAAAAGAAACCCATAGTTTATGTTGTGAAAACTGCAGATGATTTGTCGTTTATTCCCTTTGATAGAACTTCAAGACAGATAAATTTATCCCGGTTTGATATTGGTGGCGTCAGATCCAACCTTTATCAACGAGATTCACTGAACGCTTTTCTATTTACCGACAGAGGTATTTACCGGCCCGGTGAAGAAGTTAATATCGCTATAATTGTTAAAAATTTTGATCTGTCCAATGTTGAAAACATCCCGTTGGAACTGGTTATAAATGGACCGCGAAACAAAAAAATTAAAATTAAAAAATTCAATCTGCCCCCAAAAGGATTTGCTGATTTTCAATACCCCACCGATGCAACAGCAGATACGGGTCGATATTCTGCATCACTTTATTTGATAAATGATAACATGCACCGGGTCAGGCAGATCGGTCGTGTAAATTTTAAGGTTGAAGAGTTTCAGATAGATACAATGAAGATCGAAAGTCGGTTGATTGATGTGATTAATAAGGGGTGGAATACCCAGGAAAAAATCGAATCCGAAGTCAGGTTAATGAACCTGTTTGGCACGCCGGCCCAGAACAGGAAAGTAACGGGGAATGTGATTATAAAACCGCACCGATTCTCCTTTGATGAATATAAAGCCTATAAATTTACAGATCCCTATTTTAGTAAAGATAAAAAACCGCTCAGCCTGAATGAAATGTTAAAAGATCTGCGCACAGACTCCAATGGTGATGCCCGGTTTACCATTGACCTGGAGAAATTCAGGCAGGGTACCTATCGTCTGCAGTTTGTTGCAGAAGGATACGACCAGGCGGGCGGCCGAAGTGTTGTGGCATCAAATTCAACCTTGATATCACCACTTAAGATGCTGATCGGTTATAAGGCGGACGGAAAACTTGATTTTATTCATGCCGACAGTGAGCGGGTGATTGAATTTATTGCAATAGACAATACCCTTAAGAAAAAAGGAACCAAAGACCTCAGGCTTAAGCTCATTGAAATAAAAAAAATATCCACATTGGTCCGACAGCACAACGGAACTTACAAGTATCAAACCATCAGTAAAGAGGTGGAAGTATCTTCCGAAAATTTAATTATCGGGCATGAAGGATTTAAGTATTCAATTGATACAGACATGCCGGGTAATTTTGCCCTTGAAATTATGGATTCAAAAGAGAGACGTTTATCAAGAGTGAATTATTCTGTTGTGGGCTTTGCTAATCTGACGGGAAAAATTGATAAGAATGCTGAACTACAGTTGAAATTAAACAAGAGCGATTATTATCCTGGCGATATCATTGAAATAAGCATAAAAGCCCCATATTCTGGTGCAGGGCTCATTACCATCGAAACAGACAGGGTTCATCAGTTTAAATGGTTTAAAACCAAGGAAGAAAGCACTCTGCAGAACATCCGGCTTCCTGAAAATCTGGAAGGTACAGGGTACGTGAATGTTTCATTTGTACGGGACATCGGTTCCAAGGAAATTTATACTAGCCCGTTAAGCTATGCAGTTCAACCCTTTTCCATTGATAAGAGCCGGCGCAGGATAGACATCACATTGGAAACCAAAGAGATTGTTCGCCCGGGCAAACCAATGGAGATTGGTTTTGCTACTTCAAAGCCTTCAAGGATTGCTGTCTTTGCTGTTGATGAAGGTATATTGCAGGTTGCAGGATACGCAACACCGGATCCGTTGGGCCATTTTTTGAAAAAACGTTCCCTTGATGTGAAAACACTGCAGATTCTTGATCTTATCCTTCCGGATTTTAATTTGGTGAAAGCGTTATCTGCAAGTGGCGGTGGTGCCAGGATGATGGCAAAGGCCATGGCTAAAAATCTGAACCCATTTACCAGAAAAACAGATAAGCCAGCGGTCTTCTGGTCGGGTATTTATGATGCCGGTCCGGATATGGATCATCTATTGTTTGATATTCCTGATACCTTTGCCGGGAGACTGCGGGTCATGGCGGTTGCCGTGGGCGATGAGTCAATGGGGGCAAAAAGTACATCTTCCATCGTAAGGGGTCCCTTTGTTATCTCACCCAATGTATTAACCCAGGCCGTACCGGGTGATGAATTCTTGGTGACCGTTGGGGTGGCAAATATCATTGACGGATCCGGAAAAAATGCAAAAGTTGACCTTGAGATTTCATCTTCAAAACATCTTGAGATCCTGGGGGATCACTCAGCGCAGTTAATAATTGATGAAGGCAGTGAAGATAATTTGACATTCCGGGTAAGGGCAAAATCATTGCTTGGTGCAGCCAATATTAAATTTACAGCCCGGCATAAGAATGAAGAATCATCAAGAACTGCAAGCTTGAGTATACGGCCTGCAACTCCATATTATACAAGTTTTGAAAGCGGATTTCAAAAAAGCGGCACAATTGAACTGGAGTCACATAGAAGCATGCATAAAGAATTGGCCAACCTGTCTGTTGCTGCATCTGCCAGTCCGCTTGTGCTTGTGGATGGGCTAAGCGCCTATCTTGAAACCTTTCCGCATGGGTGCACCGAGCAGGTGGTCAGCAAGGTATTCCCGCTTGTGGGCCTGATGTCACACCCTGCCTATGCGCCCCACCTGCCTGATGTCAAAGCGCAGTTTTCCCATCTTATTGATAAGCTCAGGGAGCGTCAGTTAGGAGACGGTGGTTTTGCCTTCTGGCCGGGAAACCAGCAATCGGCCCGATATCCGTCTGTCTATGTCATGCATTTTCTTTTGGAGGCAAGGGAGCAGGGTTATCCTGTGCCAACAGACATGATGCAGCGGGGAAAGGATTATCTCAAATCCTGGGTTGGTAAATCCGCCTCGGCCATTGTTGATGCAAGGGATCGGGCGAATGCCATTTATATATTGACGCGAATGGGAGAAGTGACAACCAATTATTTGGTTGATCTGGAAGAGAATCTTAAAACGAATTTTAAGGATACCTGGAAAACCGACATATTATCTTCTTATATGGCTGCCACCTATCAACTTTTGCAAAAGGATACGGAGGCTAAAAGATTAATTCTGGGCTATCGTTTGGATTCAGATAAACATGATGGGCTTGATGATTTCCATTCGCTCCTGGCCATTGATGCACAGTATATTTATCTGCTTTCAAAACATTTTGAAAAGATGGCTCGTAACCTGGACCAAGAGAAGCTTCATTCGTTAACAAAAAAAATATTCAAGGGTGAATACAACACGATTGCATCGGCTTATTCCATTCTGGCGCTGGGTGCTTACAGCAAATTGGTTCTGTCCAATAACCTCAATGAAAATATTTCCTTTAAGGCCATAGATGCCAAAGGAAAGGAAACCTTGCTGGATGCAGCCTTGCAACCATTTTTGAAGGCGTCCTATGGGGTGGATACAAAAAAAATTGAGATAAATGGTGATAAACCGCTTTACTATCTTAATGTACAATCAGGATTTAATAATGATCTGCCACAAAATTCCACAAGAGAGGGCCTTGAGATCCACCGGGACTTTGTTGATGAAAAAGGCATGAGCATCACTGCTTTTGAGCAGGGTAAGGAGATCACTGTCCGATTGAAAATCAGAGCGCTTGATGGCAGATCATTACAAAATGTTGCTGTCATTGATTTGCTGCCCGGCGGTTTTGAGGTGATTAGAGACTCGGTGGACAGAACTGCATACAATTGGCGTGCGGATTACGTTGATATCAGGGAGGACCGGGTGATCTATTATGGGGATTTTGACAGCTCAGTCAGGGAATTAACCTACAGAGTTAAGCTGACTTCAGCGGGTGATTTTGTTGTGCCGCCGGCCTATGCCGCTTCAATGTATGATCGTTCCATTAGGGCAGTGTCCGAACCCGGCAGGTTTAATGTCACTGCATCAGAATGAGGGCGTTCCGATTTGCAATCATTCTGCTTATTGTAACGGCTGTTCTGGCATACGGGCTGTGTCCACGCCCTGAACTTCATAACTTTTTGCCCTGTTCAAGGGCTTATTTTGATGGGCGGGGTGATCTACTCCGCCTTACCTTGGCCGGCGATGAGCGGTACCGGGTTTTTGAAGATTTAGAGAATATCTCCCCTGAATTCATTGAGGCAACCATATTGTATGAAGATCAACAGTTTTACGATCATACAGGTGTGGATATCATGGCTCTGCTCAGAGCTTTTTGGACTACTTATATTGCAAAAGAACGACGGGTGGGTGCATCCACTCTTACCATGCAAGTCGCCCGTTTGCGATGGGGAATTTCTTCAGATACTGTACTCGGAAAGCTTTATCAAATCATAAAAGCTATTCAGCTCACTCGGCATTACGCTAAACCTGAAATTCTTGAGGCTTATTTGAACCTTGCACCCTATGGTCGGAATATTGAGGGCATTGGAACAGCCAGCTTAATATACTTCAACAAGAAACCAGGGGAGTTGAGCCTGCCGGAGGCTCTTACGCTGGCGGTTATTCCCCAGAATCCGAACAAACGAAATCCGACATCGGCAAATGGATACAGGCGGCTTTTAAAAGCCAGAAGCCTGTTAATGGCAAGGTGGCTGGAGACTCATCCAGAAGATATGGACAAGGCGAAATTTTTTGACCTGCCCCTGAATATCCGTCCGCCGGAAAAACTTCCATTTACAGCCCCTCATTTTATTGATTATTTGAACAGGCAAATTCCCCATTGGAAAAGTGGTCATGTTAATACCACATTGGAT
>JAWSVH010000054.1:0-5479 GCA_033852015.1 Desulfobacula sp. | reverse complement strand
ATTGAAAAAAAAGGTCGACCTGTCTATGTCGTTGTGAATGGAGATGAGGGTGACCCTGGTGCGTTTATGGATGGTGCGATCATGGAAGGTGACCCCCATGCTGTTATAGAAGGGCTTATCCTGGGTGCTTATGCCCTTGGTGCTGAGCAGGGATATTTGTATGTTCGGGCAGAATATCCTCTGGCCATCAAACATCTGGAAATGGCTATGGAACAGGCCCGATCGCTTGGTCTTTTAGGTGAAAATATCCTGAATTCCGGATTTTCGTTTGATGCCCGTATTAACCGGGGAGCCGGTGCATTTGTCTGCGGTGAATCCACGGCATTATTTACCTCTATTGAAGGCAAACCAGGCAATCCGAAACCCAAATATGTCCGTTCTGTTGAAGAAGGTTTGTGGGGGAGACCAACGGTATTAAATAATGTTGAAACATGGGCAAATATCCCGATGATTATTCGGGAAGGTGGAGACTGGTATAACAAAATTGGTGTCCCGCACAGTACAGGGACCAAAGTTTTCTCATTGGTTGGGAAGGTAAATAATGTGGGACTTGTTGAAGTACCCATGGGGTTGCCTCTTACAGATATTATAGAGAAGATAGGCGGCGGGGTTCCTGGTGGGGCACCGTTTAAGGCGGTTCAGACCGGAGGTCCTTCCGGCGGATGCATTCCCTATTCCCTGAAAGATACAGCTGTGGATTTTGATTCGTTGACAGAGGCGGGTTCCATGATGGGTTCCGGTGCGATGATTGTTATGGATGATTCGGACTGTGTTGTGGATTTGGGGCGGTATTTTCTGCGGTTTCTTGAAGAAGAGTCGTGCGGCAAATGTATGCCATGCAGATTTGGGCTTACGCGGATGAGAGAAATTCTGGATGGTTTTTCATCCGGCAGGGGAACACAAAAAGATATTGATGATCTGTTGAGCCTGTCTGAAGCAATTCAAGACGGAGCGCTTTGTGCGTTGGGATCCAGTGCCCCAAATCCAGTTTTAACAACGATTCGATATTTCAAAGAAGAGTATCTGGCCCATGTGGAAGACCAGAAATGTCCTGCCGGAGTCTGTAAAGAATTGATTACATTTCAGATTGATCCGGACAAATGTACCGGCTGTACCAGTTGTGCCAGAAAATGCCCGACTGGCTGTATTTCCGGTGATAAAAAAGAACCCCATACCATTAATGCCGATGAGTGCATCAGATGCGGTATCTGTAAAGAGTCCTGTAAATTTGATGCGGTCCTGGTCGTATAAAGGAGGTTGCAGTGATAAAATTTAAAATTAACGATAAAGAAGTGGAAGCCAGAGAGGGCTGGACCGTATTGGAAACAGCCAGGGAATACGGCATTGATATTCCGACACTCTGTCATCATCCTGCAGTCGCTCCAACCGGATCATGCAGGCTTTGCATGGTGGAATTAAAAGAAGGTGACTGGTCAAAATTGGTGGCATCTTGTATTTACCCAGTAAAAGAAAATATTAATATTTATACTGAAACACCTAAAGTACATAATGTGCGTCGATGGATTTTAGAAATGCTTTTAGCATCCTGTCCAGCCAGTGAAGAAGTTCGAGTTTTGGCTCAAAAGCATGGGGTAGTATCCACTCGATTTGCTATTCATGATTCTGATCAGAATTGTTTGATCTGTGGTTTATGTCAGCGAGTATGTGAAGAAGTGGTGGGCCTTTCCGCTATTGCCGTTATGGATCGTGGAGTTCATAAAAAAGTTGGGGCTCCTTTTTTGCGCCCCACGGATATCTGTGTTGCCTGTGGGTCCTGTGTAACCATCTGTCCTACCGGAGCGATGCAGGAGCTATTTGATACCGTTCGCGGCAAACCCGAATTACCATTGACTCAATTGGCGTAAAAAGGAGAATAAAAATGAATCAAATCGCTAAAACAGGTGTTTTTATATGTAAGTGCGGAGAGAATATTGAACCGCTGATTGACATAGGTTTACTTAAGGATTCTTTGAGTAAACATACTGACCACTGTGAAATTTTAACTCAGCCTTGCATGACACCAGGCTTGGAACAAATTATGTCTGCTATCTCACAGCACCATTTAAATCGGGTGATTGTGGCCGGTTGTGATGGTCGGATTATGCTTAAAAAATTTGAGACAGCTCTGGAACCTTTGGATATCCTCAAGGGACAAGTGGATATGGTGAATCTGCGCAGTCATGTGGCAAAGGTTTCTAATTGCAGTCCACAGGAAAAGGCAAAAAAATCTGAAAAATTGATCAAGGCAGCCATTGCTGAAATGAAGGCGTTGTCGCCTACGGAAAAAGAGCGGGCAAAGCTTGGAGGAGCTGTCGCCATCCTCGGTAACGGGATTGGTGGATTTCCAGCTGCTCAAAAATTGGTCAAAGCCGGTATAGACTGCGTGTTGTCAGTTGACACCACAGATCCGGATGAAATTATTAAGAATTTACAAAAGAGCTATCCAGGTGAAAGGGAGCAGTATGGCCGCGTTAAAAAAATGGTTGAGGATGTTCTGGGTAGTGAAAATCTGACGATTATGGAAAATGTCCGTTTAAAATCATTACTGGGTGTTACCGGTGACTATACATTATTGATGGAAGATAATGATGGCGTTGAAAAACCAGTTAATGCCAGTATGATTATTGCTGCATTGGATGCTCAACTGTATGCTCCAGGGCCTGAATTCGGATATGATGGTCAAAAGGTTATGATTCAGTCTGAAATGGAATCCCAGATCAACCAGAAAGGAATTCCTAAAGGAAATGTAGTCTTCTGGGTCAGTGACTATGAATATGGTACTCCTGAGTTTGCAGGGCTTTCATCAAGGTCTGCTTGGGCAATGGCCCAATTTATTAAAAAGGCATCACCATCGACCCAGATTATTATTTTTTATAACCAGCAGATGGAGCTTCCCTTGTCCGCATCAGAACGGGGAATTAGTCGAAGGCTGGAGATTTCATGGGTGCCGTATGATAAGGCTGTAAGACCAACTGTTCAGGATGGTTATATCACTTTTTGCCATTTAAAAGATCATGTTGAACATGAAATTCAATGGGATTTTATGGTGTTATCACCGAAAAGAGCGATTCGTGGTCAGGCCCAGGCCACAGCACGGGAGTTGGGATTGATTCATAAGGACTCTGCTTTTCTTACCGGACATCATGCTAAGGTTCGGCCTGAAATGGTCGGCCGTGAAGAAACCTATATTGTCGGCAGTGCACGTTATCCATGTGATCTTCAGGAAACACTTAATCAGGGTAGAAAAGCCGGAAATAAAAATATTGAAATGATTGAAAAATCAAATCAGGCTCAATTGTTTATTCCCCGTAATGTCTGTGTGGTGGATCCGAATAAATGTGTGGGATGTGGCCAGTGCCAGGAATTATGTGATTGCGGCGGCATTGGTGTTACTGATTACCCCGGTGGCGGTCTTCCCAGAATGGTGGATCCCATGGTATGCACCGGAGGCGGAACTTGTGCTGCGGCCTGTCCTTATAATGCCCTGGTTCTTCAGAATAACAGTACAGATCAGAGAGAGGCGCGAATCGCTGAACTTTCCAGACAGCTGGAACCTGGTGAAGTGGCTTCTCTGGCATGTGTATGGGGTGGTTTGCCAGCGGCAGATCATGCGTATCGTAAAAGCCTTACCTATGATCCGGGTGTTCATATTCTTGGTGTTCCCTGTGTCGGCCAGATTGATCCATCTGTTATGGCTCGTGCCTTTCTTGAAGGGGCCCCCGGCCTTATTCTGATTGGCTGTGATCCTGAAGAATGTCACCATTCTTTCGGGATTGATCATGCCTGGAACCGGGTCAGTCTGATTAAAAAATTATTTAGTCTGTGTGGAATTGATCGTCGTCGAATTGCTCTTGCCCATGCCGATTTAAATAAACCGGAAGAATTTGTACAGACAGTTAATTCCTTTTCGGCGTTGATAAAGACGCTTGGGCCGATTGAGAAAACTCAGATTAATCAGGATAAATTTCAGTCAATTTATGACTTGTGTAAAAATAACAGCCGGATCCGGACGTTATTGTCAGTTTCATTGAGGCGCCCTGGAGAAAAAACATATCGAGGAGACCAGAAACATGCTCTGGCCTTTGACAGGGACTTTAACCAGGCGTTGGAAGAAGAATATGATTATCCTGAAAGTGCACTTTTTGAAGAAGAAAAACCAGATAATGGTATTTTGTTTGCCTGATTCAGATATTTTGGATTTAAGGCATTTGAGATAATCGAATAATAAAAAAGGTCCTATTTGAAATATTTCGGATGGGGCCTTTTTCCTGTTGTTTGAATAAAAAATTAAAATTCAGATAGCAGACATTAAGTTAGGAGAAAAAAATGGCAAAAATTATTAATCGTGAGGAAATGGCCGAAGGCACCATTATTCTAAACGAGATTGAAGCACCTAAGATATCATGCAAAGCTCGTCCTGGTCAGTTTGTTATACTCCAGGCAGATGAGACCGGAGAAAGAATCCCGCTTACCATGGCAGATACGAATCCGGAAAAAGGGACGATCACTATTATTTATATGGTGGTTGGTAAATCCACGGCCCGGTTCAAAGAACTCAAAGTTGGAGATGAATATTTTGCTCTGATTGGCCCTCTTGGCAAACCCACTCACATTGAAAAATTTGGAAAAGTTGTCTGTGTGGGTGGCGGTACCGGTATTGCCGTGCTTCATCCCATTACCCGGGCTTTGAAACAGGCGGGTAATGAGGTTACAACTATCCTGGGTTCCAGAAACTATAATCTTCTAATTATGGAAGAACAGATGACCGCGGCCTCAAACACCCTTCATATCTGTACAGATGATGGTTCTAAAGGTCACCATGGGTTTGTTACTGATGTTTTAAAAGATGTTCTGGAAAAGGAGGATATTGATCTGGTTGTGGCCATCGGTCCTATTCCAATGATGAAATTCTGTTCTTTGATCACGAAAGAAAAAAATGTTAAAACCTTTGTGAGCCTGAACCCTATCATGGTTGACGGCACAGGAATGTGTGGATGCTGTCGTGTTTCTGTGGGCAGTGATACTAAATTTGCCTGTGTGGACGGTCCGGAATTTGACGGGCACAAAGTGGATTTTGATGAGCTGGCCAAACGGCTGGCATCTTATGTTGATGATGAAAAGGCAAGTCTGGAAGCTTATGAAACATGTTAATTACAAAAAAAATCAGGCGTGTAGCCTTGATTTATGAAGACAATAAAGTTGATTTATGGAGAAAATAAATGACAGAGAAAAAACCTAAAAAAATTAAAGTGCCCCGGGCGAAAATGCCGGAGCAGGATCCGAATATCAGAAGAAGAAATTTTCAGGAAGTCCCCCATGGCCTTACTCCTGAAATGGCAGTGGCGGAAGCTGCCCGATGCCTTCAGTGTAAAAAACCCTTATGCATGGAGGGGTGTCCGGTATCGGTTAAAATACCTGAATTTATCAAACACATTGCAGAAAACGATTTTATGGGCGCTGCAAAAAAACTTTGGGAAAC
>JAWSVH010000239.1:0-3444 GCA_033852015.1 Desulfobacula sp. | reverse complement strand
AGCATATTATCGGCCTTGTTCAACAAGATTCCGGCCAAATTCTTGTTCAGGGAGAACCTCTGGAAAGTCTATCTTCTGACAAGATAAAAGAATATCAAAAGGAATTGAGCTACATGTTTCAGGAAAATGCTTTGTTTGATTATATGACAATATATGATAATATTGCACTTCCTTTGGTGGAAAATCGAAACTTTCCCCAAATAAAAATAAAAGCCAAGGTTATGCGACGAATGGATCAACTTGGCCTTGTCGGTGTTGAGAATAAGTTTCCTTCGCAATTATCCGGTGGTATGCGAAAAAGAGTTGCCCTTGCCAGGGCTTTGGTAATTGATCCCAAAATGGTCCTTTTTGACGAACCGACGACGGGACTTGACCCTGTGCGAAAAAGAAAGGTCCACTCAATGATTACAGAATATCAGGAGAAATTTGGATTTACTGCTGTTATTGTGAGTCATGATATCCCGGATATTTTTAATATTGCCCAGCGGATTGCCATGCTTGAAGATGGCAAAATTATATTTGAGGGTACTAAAGGCCAGGTTTTTGAAAAACATAATAAAGTTTTGAAAAAATTTGTGACAGGACAAGACATATAAAACAGATGGAAAGATATATAGATTTAAAGGGAATGAAATGGATAAGCGTAAAATAGAATTCTATGTAGGACTTTTTGTCATCATCGGCCTGATGTGTGCCGGTTATTTATTTACCGTTCTAGGTGAAATAAGTCTTATCAAGGATAGACGATATACTGTTGAAGCATTTTTTAGTTCTGCTTCCGGGCTAAAAACCGGCGCCAGAATTGAAATGGTAGGCGTAGAAATCGGAATAGTTTCTGATATTTCCATAGATACAGAACGGTCAATGGCAAAGGTAAAATGCAGTATTGATGATGATATTGAGTTGACTGAAGATTCTATTGCCTCGATCAAAACTTCAGGTATTATCGGTCAAAAATTTATTGATATTTCACCCGGTGGATCTGATACACTTCTTGAGTCCGGCGATGAAATTTATAATACTGAATCTGCTCTTGATATTGAATCACTCGTAAGAAAGTTTATTTTTTCTAAGGATGCTAAATAATGGTTTATTTTAATAAAAAAAAATGAAAGTATAAAACAGTAATTTTGGATAATTTATGAGCAAAAAGGGAAGAGCTGACCATGAAAAGTAAATCTTGTTTTATAATTTTTCTAATTGGTTTGGGTGTGATGGTCTTAAGTAATAGCGCCTTATCAGGTGTGACCAATTCTGATTCATTCTCATCATTAAATATGACTTATCCACAAATTCTTATTGCCCAGGCCCAAACCTCGACACAAAAAGGTCAAGAAGTAGAGGATCAATTCGTTGATGAGGACGATGATTTTTTAGAAGAATTTGAAAATACCACGCCCGAAGCTTCTGTTGCTGATCCACTATATTATTTAAACTACTCTATGTATGCGGTGAATGACTTTTTGTATTATGCTGCCATCAAACCGATTGCCACCGGATATAAGTTTATTACACCTGATTTTTTTCGCATTGGTGTAAATAATTTTTTTCATAATCTTCTATTTCCCGTTCGATTTGTTAATAATGTACTGCAATTTGAATTCAAAGATGCTGGCAGTGAGGTGGGAATTTTTGTCATAAATACGACGGTGGGTATTCTGGGTTTTGGGCAGGTTGCACAAAATCAATTTGATATGTATACGGCAAATGAAGATCTGGGGCAAACATTAGGGGCTTATTCCATTGGCAATGGGTTTTATCTGGTTCTTCCTGTTTTAGGTCCCTCTACATTGAGAGATACTGTGGGACTTGTCGGAGATTCATTTCTTACACCGGTGAATTATGTAGAACCCTGGGAGCTTTCTTTGGGGATCAAGGTCTATGATGCGATTAATTCAACATCTCTTCGATTGGGTGATTATGAAGCATTAACCGGGGCAGCGTTAGATCCTTATGTTGCTATCCGGAATGCATATGTGCAAAATCGTTTGAAAAAAGTGAATGAGTAAATTTAAAAACCGAATAGATCATCTCGTCTGTGGGGAAGAAAATATCTCATCTTATGGGATCTAACATGATTTAATACAGCCTTTTCCAGTTTAATCATGTGAACACCTTCTGTTGTCTCCGTCGATTTATAAATTATATTTCCATCCGGACCGATCAACAGGCTTACTCCGGGAAAAATCAGTCCTTTTTCATTGTCTCCGGTTTGATTGCAGGCCGCAATATACAATCCATTGTCAAAGGCTCTGGCTCTTAAATGGCGTGTCCATGAGTCATATTTTTCCTGGGGAGTACCTCTGGGAGATGCATGGGGTATAAATATGATATCTGCTTTTTTTAAGGCCATGGCAAGAGAAAGTTCTGGAAAATGAGCATCATAACACAATTGAATTCCACAGTTGAATCCATGTGTGTTAAACATGATGATTTTATTTCCGGGTGTAAAATATTTTTTTTCAAATGGTGCTGTATGTATTTTCCTGTAAATCTTAACAGAACCATCGGCATGAAAAATAAGATGAGATGCATAAATTTTATTGTCTGATGAGTGTTCAGCCAACCCCACCAGTATGCAGATATTGTGAGATTTAGCGATATCTGCAAAAATAGATGTGATTTTTGTATTAATTGGCCGGCAGATAGATTTTATATCCGGCCCGGAAACGTAGCCAGTCAGATTCATTTCAGGAAAAATGATCAGTTTTGCTTTTTTCTTAACTGCGGTTGAAATGAATCTAAGGCTGGAGGCAATATTTTGTTCAAAATGTCCTGCAATAGATTTTTGAACGATCAGTGCAACTTTAACCATGGTTACACTTTGAAATTTGCACTGATTTTAAACACATTGGTTGCGGGTAGATTAAGTATGGTTTCTACGCCTGTTGTCTTGGATATTTCGGCCAGACTTTGTTCTATAATCGCAACAGAGGAGGCAATAAAGGTGAACCATATATTAAATTTATGTTCGCGCATATAGTTATGGGTAACGCCTTTAAATGAATTTACCGTTTGTGTGAATAAATCAATCTTATCCTCTGGTACCATGGCAGCACAAAGTGTTGAATGATAACCTAAGCGGTCTGGACTAAAATTACCCCCGATACGACGAATGAGCATATCTTCTTTCATTTGTCTGATTCTTAAAATCAGTTCATCTTCTTCTAATCCAAGTTTTTGGGCAATGATTTTATAGGGTCTTGAATGGATGGGAAAATCAAGTTGAATATTATTGAGGATATCTTTGTTAACAGAATCAATTTGGGGCATATGGTATAAACTCCTTGAACAAAAAAAGGCTCTGCATTTGAATGCAGAGCCTTTGAAATCTAACTAAAACCCAATTTTAAAAAATTAGGTTGAATGCTTTGGTGACTATACACATCCAGTCGGTTTTGGAAGACCGGCCATTTTACATGCGCCTTTTCCAGGACCTGAAGG
>JAWSVH010000238.1:0-1168 GCA_033852015.1 Desulfobacula sp. | reverse complement strand
TCCTGTTTCATCATGTCAATGGCGGTTTTACAAACCCGGCTGACGGTACCATAGCTGACAATGAGGATCTGATAATCTGTCTGAGTATTGTATCCCTCATACAGCACCTCTTCTTTTTTCATCTGTTCATATTTGGCTTTTAAGGCAAGATTGTTTTCGTTGAGCGCTTTGGGGTCTAAAAACAGTGATTTAACCAGGTTTCTTTTGTCACTTTTTCGAGTGGACATTCCATTGGTCGCCCAGGCATCTTTATTAGAAGGCTCTGTTCTTAAATCATCGGGGAACTCAACCGGTTCCATCATTTGTCCGATGAGCCCATCACCTAAGATCATGACCGGTCCCCGGTATTTTTCTGCCAGCGAAAACGCTTTCATGGTCATTTCAGCCGCTTCCTGGACGCCGTCCGGCGCCAGAACCAGTAAATGGTAATCTCCATGGCCTCCACCTTTGGTTGCCTGGAAATAATCGCCCTGGGATGGAAGGATCCCGCCAAGGCCAGGGCCACCTCGCATGATATTGACAAATACAGCAGGGACTTGGGCAGCTGCAATATAGGAGATGGCTTCGCTCATGAGGCTGATGCCGGGACTGGAAGATGTCGTCATGACGCGTACACCCGCTCCGGCTGCGCCAAAGATCATATATCCCACAGCCACTTCACTTTCACCCTGTAAAAAGACGCCACCGACTTCCGGAAGCCTCTTGGCCAGATATTCTGCGACCTCGGACTGGGGGGTGATAGGGTATGCAAAATAATTTGTACATCCGGCCCTAATAGCAGCTTCACCAATTGCCTCATTGCCTTTCATCAACACTTTTGCCATTATTTTTTCCTTAATTCTCTATTAATGTAAGTCCAATAATTAATTGGTCTGGTTTTCAAGCTTAATGATGCTGATCGCCACATCCGGGCACATAATACAGCACAGGGTACAGTGGATACAATCATCAGGCCGGGCCTGGAAAGCAGGAAAGTGACCTTTTGCATTTACTGTGTTTGTGATCTCAAGAACGTTTTTGGGGCAGATATCTACACAAAGTCCGCATCCTTTGCATCGTTCTGAATCAATGATGTGTTGAAACGCCATTCTTTTTACTCCTTTGTTGTAACGATGGTTTCCAGGGTAGGTTCAGCTGTCTGTTTATTGCAAGTACCGGGCAGTTAAAA
>JAWSVH010000237.1:0-4874 GCA_033852015.1 Desulfobacula sp. | reverse complement strand
GCAAATTGATTTTGAATAACATTAGCATATATTATATGCTTTTCTCATGCAAACGATTTGAAAAAATATTTGTGATGTCATACACGCAATAGGGATCTAATCTCTTAGTTGTTTGCCTATTTGTGTGTGATTTTAGCATATTGAAAATTGCTTTTTTTTTATTTATGATTAACATCAAGATTATATCTTAATGATCATGTTTTTAAAAAATGTGATTTATAAGGCATACGTTGTATTTAGCCTTTTCTAAAAAGGGGGTATTTTGAAACCCGATAATATAATAAAAAAATTAATCATCTTTTTGGGTCTTTTATTTTTGATGATTCCGGTGAATTCTGTTTTTGCCGGCTCAGACTATCCAGAACTCAGAGACTGTCACAGTCCGAAATTGCAAAAAATGTTGAACAAGGCGATGAGAGCCCACGGCCCTAAAACCCGTGCAGCTGCACATAACCGACAGATGGGATCGGTTGTGGTGGATATTACCGATCTTAAGAATCCCCAGGTAGCCTGGTATAAACCCAATAGTATGTATTATGCGGCCAGTCTCCCGAAAATTGCCATCGTTTTGGGTGTATTCGCACAGGTTGATCAGGGCATTATCACGCTGGACTCAGTGATTGAAAATAAACTGGTCGGAATGATTCGTAATTCATCCAATCAATATGCGACAGACCTGTTGCGGATCGTCGGCATGAAGCAGCTTTCGCAAATTCTACAGGATGAACGGTATGGCAAATTATATGATCCGCTTTATGGAGGTGGATTGTGGGTGGGAAAAGCTTACGGTAAGGGTTCAGAGAGGATAGGAGATCCCTTAAATAATATTTCTCATGGAGCCACAGCAATGCAAGTTGCCCGTTTTTATTATGGTGCCATAACCGGAACGATTATCGATATTAAACACCGCCCTTTGCTGTCTAAAATCTTTGGCAAACCTGCCATTAAGCATAAGTTTGTTAAAGGCCTGGATGGCAGGGAAAATGTTGAGATCTATCGAAAGTCCGGGACCTGGCGCGATTATCATGCGGACAGTGGTATCGTGGTTCATGATGATTTTACGTATATTGTTGTGTATATTGAACATCACCCAAAAGCCGGCAGCAAAGCAATAGAAGGGATCCGTATTGTTGATGATGTGATGAAAGTATATGCGCAGCAAAAAAAGATGAAGTGATTGGTTTGGCCATCCTGAATGATTCCCTGGGATGTTGGATTATCTTTTATTAAATTTACATATAATTATATTTAAGGTATAAAAAAAGATCTTTCAATCGTGATTTTTCAATCTTTTCCCAAGGATATGCATATGAAAAAATTAGGTGAGGTACTGATCCAAAAAGGTCCTTTTGAAGAAATACTAATGGGCAACGAAGCTTTGGTAAGGGCGATGGTTGAAACCGGAACAAAAGTAGTCACTTCTTATCCGGGGTCACCGACTCCTGAGATTGCCACGGGTATTCAAAGTATTGCCAAGGATAAACAGCCCTTTTATTTTGAGTTTTCTGTCAATGAAAAAGTGGCCACAGAAGTGGCATTCGGGTCCGCATTAAATGGTAACCTTTCCTGTGTGTTCTACAAAAGTGTGGGTTTGAATGTCGCGTTGGATACATTTGTTCAGCTTTCTTTGATGAACATTATCGGAGGAATGGTGGTGGTTGTGGGCGATGATCCCGGAGCCAATTCTTCGCAGAATGAGCAGGACAATAGAAATGTCTATAAAATGTCCCGGGTGACTGTCCTGGAGCCAAGTTCTCCCCAGGAGGCATATGAATATTATATCCATGCGGCGGCTCTTGCTGTAAAAGAACAGACGGCTGTTGTCTTGCGATTGACGACCCATGTCTGTCATGCAAGGCAGAAAATTAAATTTGGGGTGTATGATAATGCCGTGCCGGGAAAAACACAGTTCAATCATGAGAATGGGCCCTATATTGCGTTGACCACCATGGCCCTGGATATGAAACGAAAATCGATTCGAAAGCTTGATCGTTCAAAACAATTTATAAAAGATAAAGGTTTGAATGTTCAAACGCTTGTTAAAGATAATCAGGGCAAAGGCATTATTACCGCAGGGTTGACCTATCTTTCTGTCTTAGATGTGTTGGAAGACGCTCATTATAAGCCAAATATTTTAAAACTGGGTGCGGTTAACCCGCTTGAGGAATCAAGTATCCTCTCCTTTTTAAAGCGGTGTGATCAAGTACTTGTTTTAGAAGAGCTGGATGATATTTTGGAACTTCAGATTAAGGCATTGGCCTATGATAATGGGTTAAAAACAAAGTTGATCGGAAAACAAATTGATGAAGATTTTGTGGGTGAATATACACCGGATAAGGTGAAAGATAAATTGGCTATGGTATGGCCGGATTTGTTAGACCCAGGTTCTATAAATGAGCCTTCTCTTTTTAAAGTTCCTGATAGGCCAGCACAGATGTGTCCTGGCTGTGGGCATAGGAGTGCTTTTTTTGCCATTAAAAAAGCGTTGAAGAATGAAGATGTTACGGTTGCAGATATTGGTTGTCATACATTGGGGTATATGCCGCCCTATAATATTGGGGAAGTTTTGATGTGCATGGGGGCATCTTCGGGAATGGCTTCCGGGCTCTCTTTATTTAACGATAAAAAAAGAGTGGTGGCTTTTTTAGGGGATTCTACTTTTTTCCATGCGGGTCTGCCCGGATTAATTAATTCTATTTATAATCGGCATGACATCACATTGATCATAATGGAAAATGGTACAACAGCTATGACCGGTCATCAGGATCACGCCGGAGAACAAATTCCTATTGAGAGTTTGCTTAAAGGGTTGGGTATAGAAAGCATATTATCCTGTGATACGTATAGTCAGGCGAAACTGACGGATCTTGTGAAAACATCCATGGCAGTAAAAGGGATCAGCGTTGTTATTGCAAAGCACCCTTGTATGCTCAAATTTACACGGCTTTCTCGTAAAAAACCCGGATATATACAGAGACATGTTTCCATTGATCCAAAAATTTGCAATAAAACCCATGACTGTGTGGAACGTTTTGGGTGTCCTACATTTGTTCGAAATCCTGACAATAGTGTGGATATAAATCTTGATTTGTGTATTGGAGATGGATCATGCAAGCCATCTTGTCCCGTAGAAGCTATTGGATTTGAAAAAGGAGCAAAATGAACCCATATAATATTCATATCACAGGGGTTGGGGGTCAGGGGATCGGTTTGTTGAGCCAGGCAATTTTAAGAGGTATTGATTCCGCGGGCATTACAGCAATGGCCGTGGATACGCATGGGCTTGCCCAGAGAGGGGGCTCGGTCATATCCAGAATCCGATGTGGCCAAAAAATCCATTCTCCATTGATTGCTAAAAAAAGTGCAGATATCGTACTGGGTATGGAAGTGCATGAAGCGATGCGGGGGCTTGATTTCGCTTTGAAAAAAGGCGGGACCCTTGTTTATCTGGACGTTTCCTGGCAGCCGCTTCCCGTTCGCCTAGGACAGGAAAAAGAGATTTTAGTAGAGGATATTAAGCGTGTGTGTAAATCTGCCGGTGTAAAGGCGATTCAGGTGGATGTGCGCTCCTTGGAAGATTCAAGGAGCCAGAATATGGCACTTTTAGGAACCCTTGCAAAGTATAACCTGATTCCAGGAGTGTCAAAAAAAGATTATGAAGTCGCTTTAAATGATCTTTTAGCAGGAGAGATGCTCAAAAATAATCTGGTGGTTTTTAGAAAATACGCAACAAAATAAAAAGGTCTAATGATGCAGTATACTGAAATGATTCGTCAGGTGGAAGGCCCATATAATTTAAATACCTATTTTCTGATATGTAAAAAAACCAGACAGACAATCATTATAGATCCGGGTGGGTATTCAGACAAATTATTGGCATTTATCAATAAAGAGCACTTGATACCATATCGTGTGTTGATGAGTCATGGTCATACCGATCATTTATTTTCCATGGAGGCTTTTAAAAAAACATATCCAATCCCGTATTGTATTCATGGTGATGATGATCTTTTTTTTAAAGATGAAAAAGTTAGAGAAAAAACAAGAAGTATGGTGGGTCTCCCTCCTCCTCATCCGGCAGATATTAAATTATCGGATCAAGACCAGATTTGTTTTGGTGAAAGTGTTTTAAAAGTGATTCATACTCCGGGGCATACACCGGGCTCGGTCTGTTTTCTGTGCGAGAATCATCTGTTTACCGGGGATGCAATTTTTGTGGGAGAAGCCGGTCGTGTGGATCTTCCCGGTGGAGACATCAATTTGTTAATTGATTCGATAAAAACACGGATTTTAACTTTGGATAAAAAAACGGTTATCCATCCGGGGCATCACCATACTGGAAGTGCATTTGAGTCTACGATTGAAAAAGAGATGAAGGATAATATTTATATTACAGATTTTATTTTAGATAATTAATGGTAAAAAGCGTTCGCCATCTTTACAGAATTAAAATACATTTCCGGAAATTTTGCCTCAATAGAAGAACCAGACATCGCTTTGAAAATCGCATTTTCCCAATTGCCTCTTTCAAATCCGATAATAATATCCAACATCCTGCTAAACTCTCTGTCTTCACCAAGTAATGCTGTCTTCATTTTATCTGAAAATGAGATATGAAAAAGGATATCTTTCATTTCACAATCTAATAAAGCATCCATGTAGGAAAACAATCCAAGGGTAAATAGCTCATCTGTTGAAAATTTAGTTTTAAAAATTGTACTGAATTTTTCACACATTCTGGCTCTGATGATAGATGCTCGGACTAATTCGTTGGGTTTGGAAGCACCTAAATCCGAAATAACCACAACATTTATGAATTTTCTAAGCTCATTTTCACCGATATAGTTAATGGCATCTTTAATCGTATCAATGGT
>JAWSVH010000236.1:0-1036 GCA_033852015.1 Desulfobacula sp. | reverse complement strand
AGATTTTGTTGTAGTCCAAGTTCCATTTTTACAGTTTAAAATTCTCTCCCAGATAGATTTTCTTTGCTATTTCACTTGAAATGATCTTGTCAGGACTTCCAGATTCAATTACTTTGCCTTGACTCATAATATATGCATCATCACAAACGCCTAAGGTTTCTCTTACATTATGGTCTGATATTAAAACGCCGATTCCTTTTTTAGTCAACTGATTAATTATTTGCTGAATATCAATTACAGCCAAAGGGTCAATCCCTGCAAAGGGCTCATCCAAAAGAATAAATTTTGGATCAGTGGCAAGAACCCGGCAAATTTCAAGACGTCGACGTTCACCACCAGAAAGAGAACTCGCCTTTTGGGCAGCAAGACCGCTGATTCCCAGCTCTTTCATTAAACCCATTGTTTTTTGTTTAATATCAAACCCATTTTTAGGTAAGATTTCTAGAATGGCGGTAATATTTTCCTTTACAGTCAGTTTTTTAAAAATACTGGATTCCTGGGGCAGATAACCAATTCCCTTTTGAGCACGAAGATACATGGGGTAATCAGTGATATCATCTGTATCAATAAAGACAGTTCCAGCATTGGGTTTTATTAATCCGACAGACATGTAAAAGGTGGTTGTTTTTCCCGCTCCATTAGGTCCTAAAAGTCCGGTAACCTTGCCTTGTTCTACATTAAGACTGACACGGTCAACCACTTTTTTACCATCATAAAATTTTACAAGATTTTTTAAAACAAGTTGAGTCATTATGGCTTTTTATTCGGGTTATCTTCTGGATTAAATAATGCTTCTACTCTTTTGTTGCCATCGCTTTCCACTAGAACTTTGTCTTGATTTCGAAAAAGAGTAATTTTTTTTCCAGTAACAAAACTGGAACCGGTAACAAGTTTCGGTGATTCTCCTGTCAGAATAAGTGTTCCATCAATAGTTGTGTAAACAGCCTTGTCAGCAAATGCTTTTCGATCACCAGCTGTATATTTTACATTTCCTGAGGAAATAATTTTTTTTACATTGTTTTGGGAGACATCTTTG
>JAWSVH010000235.1:0-589 GCA_033852015.1 Desulfobacula sp. | reverse complement strand
GATTCTATTGATCCAACGACGATAAATCCATGTGACACACCTCTGTTGAGAAAGACTTTCAAAGTCGCAAAAGGACAACCATGGACAATTCTTGATAGAGATATTGTAGATGAGATTATTTTTAAAACAGATAATTTCAGAAACAGATTGATGATGGAATTAATGGCACGAGGAGGAATGCGAGTTGGAGAGGTCTTGAAGCTAAAAGCAAAAGATGTCTACGATAGAAAACTATTTTTGTCAGATCCTAAAAGTGGCCGTCAAACTGAGATTGTTTTTATCCCCAAAAAAATAGCTGATCGATTAAGAGAATATATTGCTTCTGGAAATATTGAAGATGGCAACAGGGTCTTTCCTATAGGGTACACCAGAGCCCTGGAAATTGTTAAAAATGCGGGCAAACTGATAAAAGTAGTTCTAACACCCCATGATCTTAGGCGACATGCTGCTACATATGCAAGTCGATCTGGTGTTCCCATTGAAATTGTTTCAAAAATAATTTTAAGACATGCGAACCTGTCAACAACTCAAAAATATCTGGGAAAAGTAAGTGATAATGAAGCAATTTATTGGATTGAAAATATTTACA
>JAWSVH010000234.1:0-1739 GCA_033852015.1 Desulfobacula sp. | reverse complement strand
AAAAGATTAGCCAGTGCAATACCGGATATCAAAAGCAATACCATGGCATTAAGAAGGTCAATCCTATATTCAATACCCACAGGAGGGCTCCATCCGGCCATTTTATATTGAATGGTTCCAGATTCGATCACCTGCATTAAAACTTTATATGCAGAAAAAGTTGAGAGTGTTAAACCAAACAAGGCAATGGGATACGATAACCGCTCTTCTATCCAAACAGCAAGTCCGGCAAACAGAGCAGCTAAAAGCGGGGCAATGACAATAAGTGCAGGGTAATTATCCATAGTTTATTCTTCCGATAAGCGCATTCTGAGTTCATCTTCTTCCAAGGTTTGATACCGCTGGTATATTCTAACTGCCAATGCCATGGCCACACCAAAAGTAGCAACTGAAACAACGATTGCAGTCAACATCAAGACATGGGGTAAAGGATTGATATAATCTGCAGCATGAATAGCTGCTCCATGTGCCCCATGACCACTTTGAATAATTGGAATCGTAGCACCGGACTTGTAGCCAATAGATACATAAAAAAGGATGATCGCTGTTTGAAATATATTCATACCCACAAGTTTCTTGATCAGGTTGTTTTTTGCAATCATAGCATACAAGCCGATCATCATTAAAATGACATAAAGCCAGTAGTTATATTTTGCTATAATTAGGGGCAACAAATCAGTCATAAACTTACCTATAGTCCTTCATCATGTCTGCCTTCAGAAACAATATTAATATAAATGATGGCCATTACTGCAGTGACTGCTATACCCACGCCAATTTCCACACCTAACATACCCAGTCCTCTTACATGATGCGGATCCCACACAAGCGGTGCAAGCGCGGAATAGTCCAGGAAGTTTTTCCCCATAAGCATGCAAATAACTCCAATACCCACATAAATAAGCACACCCACAGCAGCATATATACCTAAAACCTTTTCTTTAATTCGCCTGACAAGTGTTTTCAGGTCATATGAAATAGCTAAAAGAATCAGACTGGAACCAAATATAACTCCTCCTTGAAATCCACCTCCCGGAGAAAAATCTCCATGGGCTATCACATACAGTGCATAAATCTGAATAAAAGGAATTAAAATCCTACAAACTGTTTTTATAATAAGGTCAGAGGGTACCCAGTCCTTATCAATATGTTCAAAATCTTTTCCGACCTGCAACGCTTTTTTGCTGTCTTTGACATGAAGAATAACACCGGTGGGCACATGGCGGTAAAACCGTTCTTTTCTGCCTTTAAAATCTCTAAGCAAAAGAAAACATGCCAGTCCAGCGCAAAAAATCACAGCTGTTTCAAACATGGTGTCAAACCCTCTGTAATCAGCCAAAACTGCTGTGACTAAGTTGGGTACCTGGGTCTGTTCATACGCTTTTTCAATGTATTGGTTGGACAGATGAATGGAGGCAGGAGAGTTGGGATCACCCCAATTGGGGAAATCGGATGTTCCATACAACAAAAGTCCGCCGGTCAAAACAACAATGATAAATCCTAAAAATCTCAATCTTTAGTCCTCCTACTCGTCCTAAATACTGCAGCTACAAAAAAGACGGTACTGACTCCGGCACCGACTGATGCTTCTGTGAAAGCAACATCCACAGCACCCATAACAGCCCAGAGCAAACACATCATGAATGAATATGCACCAAATAAAATTGCCGTCGCCAAAAGATCTTTAACAGAAATAGCTGCAATGGCGCATAAAATTACAAAGATCAATACAATCATAT
>JAWSVH010000053.1:0-6787 GCA_033852015.1 Desulfobacula sp. | reverse complement strand
ATAAACCCTTTGGATTTAACCTTATCCACTCTTTAGGGGACCCGGAACATGAAATGGCAACGGTTGAGCTGTATTTAAAGCACCAGATTCGTCTAATCAGTGCGGCAGCCTTCATGCGAATGACACCGGCACTGGTATATTACAGAGTCAAAGGTATTCATGAAGATCAGCAGGGCAATATCATCACACCCAACAATATTATTGCAAAAGTATCCAGAATTGAAATAGCCCGTCAATTTTTTTCTCCACCACCGGAGAAACTTTTAAACCTGCTTTTAGATAAAAATCTAATTACTCAACAAGAGGCACACTTATCCAGACAGATCCCCATGGCCCAGGATTTAACGGCAGAAGCAGACTCTGGAGGGCACACTGATAATCGACCGGCCCTTGCACTGCTACCAACAATGCTTGCCTTAAAAAATGAGTTCATGCAGCAATATCAATACAAAGACGCTCTTTGTGTCGGGCTGGCTGGAGGAATCGCCACTCCAGAATCTGCAGCAGCTGCTTTTGGAATGGGAGCTGCATATATTCTCACAGGATCCATAAACCAATCCTGTATTGAAGCAAACATTTGTGAAGATGTTAAAAAATTGCTTTGCCAGGCAGAACAGGCAGATGTCGCCATGGCCCCTGCTGCAGACATGTTTGAAATCGGTGCAAAAGTTCAAGTATTAAAACGCGGCACCATGTTTCCTGTAAGGGCTGAAAAACTTTATAAACTCTATCAATCTCATAATAGTTTTGAAGAAATTAATGAGAAATCAAAACAAGAAATCCAGGAGAAATTTTTACTGGCCAGCTTTGAAGATGCCTGGGCATCCACAAAAGTTTTTTTCGAGAAGACAGGGAACATCAAGGAGATAGAAAAAGCACAGGCCAATCCCAAACACAAGATGGCCCTGGTGTTCAGATCCTATTTAGGACAATCTTCGAAATGGGCAATCCATGGCACCCCACAAAGAAAAATGGATTATCAAATCTGGTGCGGTCCTGCCATTGGGGCCTTTAACCAATGGGTCAAAGGCAGCTTCCTTGAAGGCCATGAGAATCGAGAGACTGCGCTGATTGCTTTAAACATTCTCCTTGGTGCCTGCATCTGCACACGAATCTCTATTTTAAAAACCCAGAAAATTGACCTTCCGATAGATATCGGTATCTTCAAACCCCTTGAAAAAGAAGAACTTTCATCTTTTCTTTAACATCTTTCTCAATGTAAAACTTTTGTCAAATTCCAAGCAAGTCGATGATTCTAAATGGTCAAGATAGTATGTTGCACATAATTATTATTATTTAATATAAAATTATGGGCAAAATAAATATGCCAGATCATAAACACCATATTGCCATCGTTGGTATGGGATGTATCTTCCCAAATTCCAGGAACCTAAAAGAGTATTGGCATCTATTATCCAACGGAATTGATGCCATCCAACAAATCCCAGAAAACACCCATTGGAAAATTAAAGATTATTATCATCAGGATCCATCCACGCCAGACCACACCTATTGCACACGGGGTGGTTTTTTACCGCAGGTTGCATTTGATCCATCCGTATATGGCATTCCTCCAAATAATCTTGAAGCTACAGATACTTCACAGCTTCTGGGCCTTGAAGTTGCTCAAATGGCATTGAAAGATGCCGGATACTCAATAGACAACCCCATCCTACAGCAAAAGAAAATTAATGTTATTTTAGGTGTCACCGGGACTCAGGAACTGGTTATCCCTTTAGGCGCACGTTTAGGTCATCCCATCTGGAAAAAAGCGTTAAAAGATTCTGGTATCAATTCAGAAAAACAAGAAGAAATCATTCAGCGAATACAAGGGGATTATGTTCCATGGCAAGAGAACTCATTCCCAGGCCTTCTCGGTAACGTTGTTGCAGGAAGAATCGCCAACCGTTTAAATCTTTCCGGAACAAATACCGTTGTCGATGCAGCCTGTGCAAGTTCATTATCTGCTATTCATACAGCAGCAATGGAACTTATAACCGGCAAATGTGATATGTCCATTACTGGTGGAGCAGATGCGCTTAACGATATCTTCATGCACATGTGTTTTTCCAAAACAGGGGTTTTATCTCACACCAGTGATGCAAAACCCTTTTCC
Organism: Desulfobacula sp.; assembly: GCA_033852015.1. Classification (GTDB taxonomy): domain Bacteria; phylum Desulfobacterota; class Desulfobacteria; order Desulfobacterales; family Desulfobacteraceae; genus Desulfobacula. Next base: position 4,671 of record JAWSVH010000053.1, on the reverse strand, counting down.
AAAGATGCGGACGGCACTGTTTTAGGAGAAGGTATCGGGATGCTGGTTTTAAAACGCCTTAAAGATGCCCAGAAAGATAACGACCGGATTTATGCCGTTATCAAAGGCATTGGGACCTCCAGCGATGGCAAAACTTCTGCCATTTATGCCCCCGATGCAAAAGGACAACTCAATGCACTTAATCAGGCATATCAAGAAGCTGATATTGACCCTTCCACTGTTGGCCTTGTGGAAGCCCATGGAACGGGGACCCGGGTTGGAGATAGAGTAGAATTTGATGCCTTAAAGCAATGTTTTAATAATAGTTCCCAAAAAAACCAAACTGCCTTAGGAACAGTCAAATCCATGATTGGTCACACTAAGGCAGCAGCCGGGGCTGCTGGAATCATAAAGGCGGCACTCGCTCTTTACAACAAAACACTTCCACCAACATTAAAAGCCATTGAACCAGACCCTGAGCTGGATATTAATAACTCTTCATTCTATTTGAATTCAACATCCAAACCCTGGATATCCTCGAAATCCACACCTCGAGTATCCGGCGTTAGTGCCTTTGGTTTTGGGGGCAGTAATTTTCATATGGTTCTAGAAGAATATTCTTCATCAAAAGAGCATGTTTCCTGGGATGGAAGTATTCAAATAATAGCGTTTTCTTCAGACACTAAAAAAGAACTCATCAATCAAGTAAACAATTTCATCACTCATGTTGACAATACGAATGATCCCCATGAAAAAAATCAAACAATTGCCTGGCAGGCAAGTGAGTCCAGACAGATTTTTTCCAGCAACCATGCTTTTCGATTAGTGATATCGTACAAAAAAGATACCAATATCCAAGAACAAATGGCCCAGGCCATCCAAACCATTCATGACGAAAAATTAAAAGCCAATATTTATTATTCTTCTGGCACAAACAAGGGAAAACTTGGATTTTTATTCCCGGGTCAGGGAAGCCAGTACACCGGCATGGGCAAAGAACTCTGCGCAACCTTTCCCGAAGCATTAGATGCATTAGAGCAAGCATCAAATAGCGTTAATCAGATAGCCGCATCCAATCAAAAACCATTGGCACAATTTATTTTTCCGCCTCCTCCACATTTACAGAAAAAAAATATATCTGAAGAACAACTGCGCATGACAGATATTGCCCAGCCAGCCATTGGTAGTGTCTCCCTTGGCATGGTCCGAATACTGAAACGCTTTGGAATTTCTCCGGATATTACCTGTGGACATAGCTTTGGTGAATTATCCGCCCTTTTAAGTGCCGGCTGGATGGACGACGCCTCTTTTGTTGAACTGGCTGCTGCACGGGGAAAACATATGGCCCATGCAAGTCGCCAGGATAAAGATTCTGGAAGCATGCTGGCCGTCAGAGCCCCATTGGCAAATATTGAGACATTAATAAAAGAAGAAAATCTTGATCTTATCCTAGCCAACAAGAATAGCTACTCTCAAGGAATTTTATCCGGTCCTACAGATCAAATCCAAAAAGCCAAAAAGATCTGTGATCAAAAGAAAATAACTGCCATTGAACTTCCTGTTGCTGCAGCGTTTCACAGTAAATTCGTTGAAGGTGCCGCACAGCCTTTTAAAAAAGATTTATCAACGAAGCGCTTCTCCCCTAGTCAGATACCTGTCCTTTCAAATACGACTGGGATTGAATATAGTCCTAAAGAAGCTGACATTAAAAAAACGCTTGGCGACCAGCTTGTGCACCCGGTCAATTTTGTAAATAATCTTGAACACATGTTTCAAAAAGGGATATCAACTTTCATTGAGGTCGGTCCTAAAACGGTACTTACAGGCCTTGCCAAATCAGTTTTAAAAGGGAAAAAGATTACTGCCCTTTCCCTTGATGCATCATCCGGAGAAAAATCTGGCATAGAAGACCTGGCAAGCGTACTATGCATGTTGGCCTCAAAAGGATTCAACGTAGATCTAAAGCAGTGGGAAGATCTGGCTCTAAAACCTGTTCCCCAAAAGATGAAAATTAATATTTCCGGTGCTAATCTTAAACCTAAAAACCGGTGCAATTTACCAAAATCGTCACCAGCACCCGAACAATTTAAACCTGAACAAATTCAAATTGATCGACCTATAATTGAACATCCCAAGACTGAGCAAAAGCCCCAGACACATAAAATAACAACTATAAAATCCAATGACAACAGGTCAGCCATAAAAGGATCTGATATGACATCCCAAAATAGTAGTACCGTTTCCCCCTCATCTCCTTCTCTTGCAGCCATGCAAATGGTTCAAAAAGGTCTTGAGGCCATGCAGCAACTTCAGACACAAACTGCCCAGGCCCATGAAAAATTTTTAGACACCCAGGCCCAGGCCAGCAAAACTTTAGCCAGCATGATGGAGCAAACACAAAATCTTGCGTTCAGTCCATCCACTCGGCCTTCTGTTGGCACCTCGGAAATGATTCACACCAAATCTAAGATAACGGAATCCGACAACCAGGCCAATATTATTCAACCACAGACAAGCACTTCTTCAAAAGATGCCGCCCCAATAAACACACCTGAGATCCAGACACAACAACCCATACACACTCAGACAGCTGACCTTGTCGAAAATTCACTCTCTTCTGAAGCAAATACCAGCAATGTTAATACTTCTGTTGAACCTATTTTATTTGAAATTGTCAGCAAATTAACCGGATTTCCTGTTGAAATGCTTGAAGCAGATATGAATATAGAGTCTGACCTTGGTATTGATTCCATTAAAAAAGTTGAAATTATTTCAGAATTAGAAAAACAAATTCCATCGTGTGAAGGTTTAACTTCAGATAACATCGGTTCAGTAATAACATTAAAAGATATATGCCATGCCATCCAGGATCAGGAACAAGCTGACACTTCTGCCGCAGAACCCGCTATTACACAGAATCAAGAAATATCAGAAATAACATCTAAAGCTTTGACCAATTCTGATGACAGACAAACCACCGTTTCAATGGTACTTATGGAAACCATCAGCGAATTAACCGGCTTCCCTGTTGAAATGCTTGAGCCTTCCATGAATCTGGAATCTGATCTTGGCATTGATTCCATTAAACGCGTGGAAATCCTGTCCAAATTAGAACAGCAATTAGATCATATTGAAACTATTTCTTCAGATGACATTGCAAACTTAAAAACAATCGAGGAAATTATTTCTTACCTTTCAAAAGGCGGACCCCAAGCCTCTCAGGAAGTTAAAAAAAAAACTCCAGAATCTCAAATAACGTCTGAAGAGCCTGAAAATCAGACCCAATCTGATAAAAAGTTAACTCGTCAGGTCGTTGAACTAAAAAAATATCCCACAAACCAGATTCGTTTTTATAACGGTGCTAAAATTGAACTGTCTGACGATAAAAAAGTCTATATTACAAAAGACAGTTCAAAAATTGCCCTTCACTTTAAAAAAGAATTTGAAAATGTAGGCATTAAAACTAAGCTGATAGATATCAGCAAAGGGGAAATCCCTCTTTTAAAGGATGCTGCCGGCCTTGTAATAGTCCCCGATGTTTTCAAAAAGATTAATTCAGATACGGCGGTTCAATTTATAAAATCTGCGTTTATGCTTGTACAAAAAAATGCCCAAATTCTCATGGAATCAGGTTCTCAAAAAGGGGCTTTTTTAACAATTGTCTCTTTTTTAGGCGGTGGTTTTGGATTTGATAATACCAAATTTAAAACAGATCCAATATATGGTGGACTTGCGGGGCTGGTAAAGACTGCCGGGCTTGAATGGAAAAATGTTCTGTGTAGAGCTTTAGATATGCCAGACAACAAGGATAAATGCATAAAAAATGCCGAAGCTGCTGTGGCATTAATGATAACCCACGGTAATATTGAAATGGGTTTGGATGGAGATGCCTGTAATATACCCACCCTTGTTGATCAAAACTTAACCTCCCAAAATATTACTGAAAACATAGTTGATCTATCTAAAGATGATGTGGTAGTCATCTCTGGCGGTGGCAAAGGTGTGACTGCCGCATGTGCCATCGAATTAGCCAAACAATTCTCCCCCACCATTATTTTGATTGGCAGGTCCGCGGTTCCGTCATCAGATCCTGAGTGGGCTGAAAACATTCAGGATCCGGCTAAGTTAAAAAAAGCCATCTTAGATAATGCCTTCAAAAACAAATCACCAAAACCTGCGGACATACAAAAAATATATAAAGAAATCTTCTCTAACCGGGAGATCAAAAACAACATTTCCATAATGGAAAGAAATGGTTCACAAGTTAAATACTTTTCCGCTGACATTAAAAACAAAACAGACATTGATCATATTTTTAAGCAGGTAAGAAAAGAATTTAATTCAATCACAACCATTATCCATGGCGCAGGAATATTAGAAGACAAACTCATTATTGATAAACACATCGACCAGTTTACCCGTGTACTGGAAACAAAGGTCAAAGGGTTGGATTCACTACTGGATGCATCCCAAAAAGATACGCTTAAATATCTTGTTTTATTTTCCTCTGTCGCTGCCAGAAGTGGTAACCAGGGACAAAGCGATTATGCCGTTGCCAACGAAATACTAAACAAAAGCGCTCAAAAACTTTCAACAAATAATTTAAAGTGTAAATTTTTGTCCGTCAGTTGGGGCCCATGGGAAGGCGGAATGGTTGATACTTCCCTAAAAAATGAATTCTTAAAAAGAGGG
>JAWSVH010000233.1:0-9233 GCA_033852015.1 Desulfobacula sp. | reverse complement strand
CGGCTGCCTGCTCAATGTCGGTTGAATTTGCCCTGCACCAAGAGGAGAGGATACAGGGCAGATTCAAATGGGCAATTTTTTTGATGTCCTGGCAGGCCTGATCCCCCATGGCCGGGATCCCTGCTTCGATTTCATCAATTCCGATATTGGCAAGCGCCGTTGCAATCGCCAGTTTTTCTTTTGTGTTAAAGACCACTCCCGGGGCCTGTTCACCATCCCGAAGCGTGGTATCCACCATCCATATTTTATTTGAAATGTTTGAATTTGCCATGGTGTTGTTTCCTTTATTGTGATTGTTTTTATGCAATCACATATTCTTGAGCAATTTTTTCATCTTCTATGGCATCTAAAATTTCATCGATGGCATCTTCTGAATCTACGTTGCCATACCAGGTGTTTTGTGGGTATACCACCATGACCGGGCCGTCATCACACAATTTTAAGCAACAGGTGGAAGAGACAATGACATTATCAAGCCCCCGATCAATGATTTCATTTTCAATGTAGGCAAGAAAATCAATTGAATTTTTCCGATGGCATTTGCCTTTGGGGTCTCCGTTTGGTCTAAAACTGGCACAGACGAGTATGTGGTGAGCAGGTTTTTCCATTTTTCATTCTCCTATTTGTGTTTTACATGCATCCCATTCCAGCGCCTGAGCATGAAGCATCGCAGGCAAATGGTTCTCTTTTAAGCAAGTGGTTAATCGTTTGTTTGTTTTTTAGGGTAATAAGGATTTCATTTATTAATCCTTCCACCATATGGATCTGAAATCCTTTTTCGTTTAAAATTTTCATTGGAGAGTTTCCAACCCCGGATACAAGTATCAGGTGGCAATCTTCCAGTCTTGCTGCGACATTGTTCCATCGAAATTCCATCTGGCCAGGTTCAGGCATCGGACGGTTTTCAACAAGAACAGGTGAGTCACCATTGATATCGTATATAGCAAGCTGCGTGGCTTCGCCCAGGTGCTGGTTGATCAATACGCCTTCTCTGGTGGCCACGGCAACATACGGCAAAAATTCACTGTCTTTGGCAATGGATTTTTTCTCCAGAACGTCAATGTTGGGTAAAATTTCAATGGTTGCCGGTTCTTTTAAGGATGCACACTCCTGTAAACTATTGAGCAACGACAGGTCTGGTTTGTCATCGAGCATGCCCACGGCATCAGCCCGGCACCGTTTGCAGTGCATCATCTGGGGCATATATTCTTTTGCGGCAGCCTGAATTTTTGCAATATCTTTTTTCGAGGGTTCGCCAAGGTGCGAAAAATTAGACCCTACGTTCGGGTAATAGGGCATGCAATTGAGCAAATCCACGCCCATCTTTGACATCTGCCTTGCAATCTGTGTAACATGATGATCATTGATCCCGGGCAACACAATGGTGTTGACTTTTACAATGATGCCGCGTTCTTTTAATCCCTGCACCGATTCCATTTGGCGCTCTAAAAGCAGCCGGGCTCCTTTTTCAGGGGACAGTGATTTTTTACCGTATCGTACCCAGGAATATATTTTTTCACCAATAACCGGATCCACTGCATTGATGGTAATGCTGACATGACTGACATTTACATTTGTGATATCATCCAGATAATCTGGCAGGTTCAGGCCGTTGGTGGCAAGACACAGCAACATATCCGGGTATGTTTCATTGACCATTTTTACGGTGGTTAATGTCTCTTTAGGGTTGGCAAATGGATCTCCCGGGCCTGCAATGCCGACCACTGAGATATTTTTTTTAACGGCCATCACTTTTTTGAGATATTCCATTGCCTGGTAGGGGCTTAAAATACCGCTGCTGACACCGGGCCGGCTTTCATTTACACAATCAAATTTTCTATTGCAAAAATTACACTGAATATTGCAGCGGGGTGCCACCGGAAGATGGACACGGCCATAGCTCTTACAGGCGTTGGGATTAAAACATGGGTGGTTTTCAATATTCATTTGTCTGTTCCTTCTTTTTTTACATATATGCGTAACCGATATCTGACGTATCCTGACGTTTTTGTAGCAGTGTGTTGACAATGGTATCAAACAATTGCTGAGTTCCTTTGTATCCGATGTGAAGGATGCGTGAACCGCCCACACGGTCATGGATGGGAAAGCCTGCTCTGACAAGTGGGATATCAAGGTGTTTGGCCATGGAATATCCTTTGGAGTTTCCAATGATAAAATCAGGAGAAAGGCTTGCCGCTTTTCGTTCGATCTGGGTAAAGTCCATTCCTTGGTGAACAGAAACTTGTTTTAACGTGTTTTTGGGTATGATCTCATTTAAGGCTTTTTTTAAAAACCCGCTTTTCCCACCAGAAGCGCACAACACGGGAATGACACCAATTTCTGCAAGAAAACCTGCCATGGCAGTAACAAAATCCTCTTCTCCATAGACCACGGCTCTTTTTTTGGAGACATACTTGTTGCCATCCACATAGGAGTCAATGAGTCTTCCTCGTTGACGTTTATACTTTTCAGGAATGACCTTTAAAGTTAACCGTTCAAGAAGAGAGAAGAAGAGGTCAGTAGCTTTTACGCCAATGGGAATACCCAAAGAAGTACAGGTAATGTCAAAATTTTTTTCTAAATAAGAGCCAGCAGTCTCTTCGCCCTTTGTTCTCAGTTGGGTTAAAATAGAACCAAATTCCATGGAAGCTGTGGCCAGATTCATTTGTGAAATCCTTTTTACAGGCGTGCCTCCTTTTTGAATGGCCTGGTATTCCACCCAGGAGGGGCCTTCAAGCCGTTCTGAATAATCCGGTAACAGTGTCATCTTGGTTTTGACATCGGTAAAAATTTCTTTTAAATGCCTCAGGTCTTCATTGGAAAGCATCCCTGGAAATAAATTAATATTTTTTCTGGCGCGGGGTTTGTATTTGATTTTGGTTTTCTTTGGATTGCATTGTTCAACGACAGCCCGGACGGCATGATGAAATCCATCCACATGGGTTCCGGTGTAACTGGGTGTAGAAACATAGACCAGTTTTGCCTGGGTGGATTCTTCATCCATGCTGTTAATAATCATGGAGACATCATCGCCGATGGTTTCACTCAAACAGGTGGTGGCTATGCCAATCATCTCGGGTGAGTATTGTTTTGAAACATTTTCAATGGCAAGTTTAAGATTTGCTCCACCACCAAAGATGGCGGTTTCTTCACTGAAGTTGGAAGATGCGATATCCACAGGTTCTTTAAAGTGGCTGATCAGGTATCGTCTCATATATGTTGAACAACCCTGGGAACCATGTAAAAGTGGGATGGTACCTTCTATGCCGTGAAAAACAAGGGCCGCCCCAAGAGGGGTGCACATTTTACAGGCATTGCGAGTTGCTGTGTATGGTTTATTTTTAATCATGGTTGTTATCCTTTATTTCCGTTCCCGATTTTATAGCTATAGGTTTTCCCCTTTTCTGGGGACAAGATCCCATATGGGGCTTGTAACGGTCTCGTGGACTTCTTCGGCAAAGTTGATCATTCCTTCGAACCCTGCCAGAGGAATTTTTCTTTCATGGTTGTGATCACAAAATCCAATACCCAGTTTATAGGCAATGGGTCTTTCTTTTACTCCGCCGATGAACAGGTGCGCATCTTTTTCTATAACATATTTAGCCAGCTCCAGTGGATTGGCATCATCAAGGATCACCGTGCCGGGGTTACACATTTGTTCTAAAATTTTGTAATCTTCTTTGTTTCCGGTCTGGGAACCCACAAGAACCACTTCCATACCCAGATGTCTGAGTGCCTTTATCAGCGAAAATGCTTTGAATGCGCCACCGACATATACGGCAGCCCTTTTCCCGGTCAGATCCTTTTTGATTTCTTCTATCTTTGGAAGAATAGCTTTCACCTCTTTTTGGACCAGTTGAGTGGTATTTTTCATGATATCGGGAGCCTTATCAAAAAATGCAGCCACATCATACAATGCATTGGAGGTGTCTTCGATACCAAAATAGGAGACCCGGATATAGGGGATACCGTATTCTGCCTCCATTTTCTGGGCAAGGTGGGTCAATGAGCCGGAACACTGGACGACATTCAAGCATGCCCTTTTTGCCTGGCAAATATCACCCACCCTGCCATCACCTGTCATGACCGCAACGGTCTTGATCCCCATTTTTTTGTAATACTCTTTGATGATCCAGGTTTCCCCGCCAATATTAAATTCGCCTAAAATATTGATACTATAGGGGATGGTTTCTTGATTACTTTTGTTCATATCAACGAGTTTGAACAGGGCATCACATGCTGCTTTGTATCCGTCTTTTTTGGTGCCCTTGAATCCTTCAGAATGTACCGGTAATACCGGTATATTGACTTTGGCTGCCACCTTTTTGCATACCATGCTTACATCATCACCGATAATACCGACAATACAGGTGGAATAAACAAATGCTGCATTGGGTTTGTATTCTTCGATGAGTTCCAGCAGGGCCTGTTCCAGCTTCTTTTCACCGCCGTAAACCACATCCAGTTCGGAAAGATCGGTTGAAAAGCTCATCCGGTGAAGTTCCGGACCTGAAGACAGGGCCCCTCGGATGTCCCAGGTGTAGGAGGCACATCCGATGGGGCCATGAATGAGGTGTAAAGCATCGGCAACCGGGTAAAGTACGACCCGTGAGCCGCAGAAGACACAGGCTCGCTGACTAACTGATCCGGCCAGGCTCTTTGTCTCGCAGGCAATATCAAAATTATCCGTGCCTTTGAGATAAACCTGTTTTTTCCTTTTTTCCAGTATGGATATGTTTTCCATCTTTATCCGTCCTTATTGATTACATCACCAGTTCAAATTTCTCTTCAGGCGCATCTCTATCTATCCTATCCAGCAGAACATCCAGAATTTTTTCCAGCAGTCTCATTCCACCTTTGTAGCAGGTGGTGGGAAAGTATGAGTGCCCCATGCGATCGGTAATGGGGAATCCATATCTGACATATGGAATATCATCGTCTCTGGCCATGTATTTGCCGTAGGTATTGGCAATAAGCAGATCAACCGGTTCATTTTTAATCCATTGATGGAGCATGAACAAATCTCCGCCTGCTTTAATATTTACTTTATAAGGCAGGTGGGCTGTCAATTCCTCTATTCTTTTTTCAAAGTCTTTGCCCGGAGTTCCTGTCACAATATGGACGGGCATCATGTCAATGCTGATGAGAAATTCCACCAACGGGATAAGTTGATCCGGATCTCCGGCCAAGGCTACTTTTTTATGGTAAAAGTATTGGTGCATGTCAGTGATAATGTCTAACAGCTGACCGCGTTCTGTGGTAATGGTGTCCGGAACACTGACACCGGCAGCTTTTCTCAAGGCATCAATAAATCGATCTGTGGCTGCAAGACCGATGGGCAGATCTTGCACCTGGCAGGGGACTTTCCATTTTGCATCCAGGGCGCGTGCAGCATCGGCAGATGCCGTAGGCCCTAGGGCGATGGTGCCGATGCTGTCACCGGCGCTGGTCAATTCTTCTGATGTGACGCCACCTTTTGGATACATTTTGTATTTCCCTGTCTGGGGGCCGTTCAGGACTCCTGAAGTATCTGGGAAAAGAATAGGCTTGATTCCCATTTCCTGGACCACCCGCTTGATTTCCGACATGTCCGATGGTTCTACATACCCCGGAATAATATTGAATTTCCCGTTGGAGGAACCCGTGTTTTTTGCAAAATTCATGACCATGGCTTTGGTCATATTGGAAAAACCTGTGACGTGAGAACCCACATAACTGGGGGTGCTGGCATGAATGACATGCTTGCCTTTTGGTACTTTCCCATCCTTGAGCGCCTTGATGGCAATCTGGTTTACGTCATCTCCGATGGTTTCGGACAGACAGGTGGTATGAACCGCAATGATGTCCGGGTCATAGGTGGTAAAAATATTATCAATGGCCTGAACCAGATTGGCCTGGCCACCAAAAACCGAAGATCCTTCCGTAAATGAACTGGTGGCGGCCATGACTGGTTCTCGGTAGTGGCGGGTAAGGGCACTTCTGTGATAGGCACAACATCCCTGGGACCCGTGACTGTGGGGCAGGCATGAGTTGATCCCAAGGGACGCGTACATGGCACCGATCGGCTGACAGGTCTTGGCCGGGTTGATGGTGAGAGCTTTCCTGGGTTTTATTTCTTTATTTGTATGTCTGAGTAGCATTTGCGCACTTCTCCTATATAAACATTAAAAATGATTCTTAAACTGCGGTCGGGTTTAATTTTGGGGCAAATTATTCCCAGACGTATTTGGCTGAAAGCTCTGGATTCTTTTGCCAGGGCGCTTCAAGATAACCCCAGACTTTGGAATTAACCATGCGATCAATTTCTTTATAAAAATTGATGGCGCCCTTGAAACCGGCATATGGTCCGCCGGAGTCGTAAGAGTGGAGCTGTTTCATGGGGATGCCGCTTTTTTGGACGGCATATTTTTCCTTTATTCCAGCGCAATAAAGATCGGGTTTGTAGATTTTGAGCAAAAGTTCTGTTTCATACTGGCTGATATCGTCTATGACCAGAGTGTTTTCTTCCATATCTGGCATCATGCCCTTGTAATCTTTGAATTCAAACCCCTTTTCTTCTAAAGCTTTTAACTGTTCGGGTGATTTGCGGGGCTGATATAACTTCTCATCCGGCTTGATGTCCAGTTCTTCAATATTTCGAGAATCCGCATCAATTTTAATGTCCGGGATTACTTGGCGGCCTTCATAATCATCTCGGTGGGCAAATTCATATCCGGCAGAGATGGTTTTCATGCCAATTTCTCTGAACAGATCCTGGTAGTGATGGGCACGCGATCCGCCCACAAAGAGCATAGCAAGCTTTCCTTCGCATCTTGATTTGACATCCAGTCTGACTTTTTCAACGTCGATCATTTCTGCTTCTACAAGATCGTCAACCTTTTTAATGAGTGCGTCTTCTTCAAAATACTCTGCAATCTTTTTCAATGATTTGGCCGTGGATTTGGCACCGATAAAATTGATTTTGATCCAGGGAATTCCATATTTTATTTCCAACATATCTGCGACATAGTTGATGGATCGGTGGCACATGACCGTATTTAAATCAGCGGTATGGGAATTGGCAAATTGGTCGTAGGTGGAGTTCCCGCTGAAAGTAGACACAACAGATATCCCGCAGATATCAAGGATTCGGTCAATTTCAAAGCCGTCTCCGCCAATATTGTATTCACCGAGCAGATTGATTTTATAATCTGCTTCCATAATCGTGTCGTCCTTGCCCACAATATGTTTGAATACGCCATTGTTGGCAATATGATGGCCGGCTGACTGACTGACGCCCTTATATCCTTCGCAGGAGAAACCAAAAACATTGATGCCCAGTTTTTCTTTCATTTCTTTTGCCACAGCGTGGACATCGTCACCGATCAGTCCCACAGGGCAGGTGGAAAAAATGCTGATGGCCTTGGGTTTGAATATATCATAGGCTTCCTGTACAGCAGCTTTAAGCTTTTTTTCTCCGCCAAATACAATGTCTTGATCCTGCATGTCTGTTGAAAAGCAGTAGGTCATAAAATTTTCATCTTTGTCTGATGTTGTTCGGGTTTGGTTGCGTCGGGTCAACCAGCTATAAAAACCGCATCCGATAGGGCCATGGGTAATGTTGACAATATCCCGGGTGGGTCCCAAAATTACCCCTTTGCAACCGGCATAGGTGCACCCTCTCTGGGTAATGATCCCCGGAACTGTTCTGACATTGGAGCCCATGACCGGGTATTTACCGGTTTCATCTGTTTTATTGACAGTGATTTGTTTGGATCTTTTCCTGGCAACTTTGGCCGGGTATTTGGCAATTAGTTCCTTTTTTACATCTTCCGGATCTGGCAGTGCTGCTTTGTCTGTTTTGGAATCTTTTATTTTAGTGCTCATATTATTTTCCGTCCTTCGCTTTTGATTTAAAACTCATCCAGAACTTTGTCACCGGATTCGCTGGTTCTTACGCTTATTGCGTCCATCACCGGCATGACCCAGATAACCCCATCTCCTGATTTTCCCGTTTGATTGGTTTGGATTATGGTATCAACGGTTTTAGAAACCAGTTCTTTGGGAACAACAATAAATATGGCTCTTTTGGGAATCAGACGCCCGGACTGGCCCAGTTGGGCAATGGCCTCTTCATATCCCTGCTCAGCACCTTTTAAAAGGCTCATGTCCACCAGGCCTTTTCCCCTTCCCAGGGCTTCAAAGGCCGTCATGGAGGATATGCCGGCTTCTATCAGCGCTCGTTTGGTTTTGTTGATCATATTGATGCGGATGATTGCCATGATTTCTTTCATGTCGGCACCTCCACTGTGGGTTCGTCGCCGGTTTCAACAACACCGGAGCTGATGGTGTAGATTTCTTCTACTGGACTGACAAAGATTTTACCGTCGCCAAAAGCCCCTTTTTCTCCGGTTTTAGCGGTTTTCATTACCGTTTTAATGACAAATTCTTTATCTTTTTCATCGATAACTGTGATAAGCATTTCTTTGGGGATTTCATCATAGGTGATCTCTCCAATTTTAATACCTCTTTGTTTGCCTCGTCCTGCAACGGACATTCGGGTGACGGCCGGGAATCCGGCTTCCATTAAGGCTGCCATGATAAGATTGGTTTTTTCCGGTCTTACTATGGATCTGATCATTATTTTCATTGGTTTTTATCCTTTATGTCGTAGGTGCTGTACGTATTAAGATGCGATTCCATAGTTGATGAGCAGACTTTCCAGCTCTTCTATCTCAATGGGCGTTGGAATAATATATTTCTTATTGTCATGGATTTTATTTGCAAGTGCACGATATTCATCTGCCTGGGAATGTTCCGGCTCATACTCGATCACAGTCTTTCTGTTGATTTCAGCCCTTTGTACGACATTGTCTCTGGGAATAAAGTGAATCATCTGGGTGCCAAGTTTTTGGGCAAGGACTTCGATCATCTCTTTTTCATAATCCACTGCTCTGGAGTTGCAGATGAGTCCGCCAAGGCGAATGCCACCGGATTCGGCAAACTTCACGATTCCCTTGCAGATATTGTTGGCTGCATACATGGCCATCATCTCACCGGAGACAACGATATAAATTTCCTGGGCCTTTCCTTCACGCATGGGCATGGCAAACCCACCACAAACCACATCCCCTAATACATCATAAAACACATAGTCCAGTTCTTCGTTATCATAGTCTCCCAGTTGTTCCAAAAGGTTGATGGAGGTGATAATGCCTCGGCCGGCACATCCCACACCAGGCTCCGGGCCACCG